>JBFRWE010000032.1:0-10958 GCA_051439345.1 Xenococcaceae cyanobacterium | reverse complement strand
TGTACGTATTCGTCCATATAGCCAGCTTGCAGCATACGAGTGGCAAATGTGTGTCTGAATAAATGAGGATGTGCTTCGATATCTGTCCTGTCTCTTAGTTGATAAAACAGACTATTTAATCTGGCACTGGTCATTGGTTTACCTGTATATTTGCCATCTAAATTGACAAACAACATTCCATGTCCCTGTTGTTCTGCTTCTGGTGGATATTCTTCTAATAGGTAAGCATGAAATGTCTCCTGTATCTCTTCACGGTTGTGTAAAACAGGAATTTCTCGCTCTGTACCTTTAGCAGTAGCACCATTAGGATTGTCATCGCGTCGAACAATTCTAATTCGTCCTCTACTATCAAAATCTTGTACATCAACTAAATGTAGCCCCAAAAGTTCCCCTCGTCTAACACCTGTTTCTCGTAAAAGCATTACTATCAATCTGTCGCGATAGGTGTAACAAGCATTAGCCAGTTGAGCTACTTGTTCATCTGTCAGACAACCAGGAAAGATTTTTGGTTCTTTAACTTTGATTCGCTTCCGTCGTTCTGGACTACTTTTGACAATCCCTCGAAGAAAGCCACCTCGTTTACCCCAACCATGAGCTAGTTTGGTAAATTTTTTTTCATCAATCCTACCTTCTACAGCGTGGAACTCGTACATTCCTTGAATGGCTGTAACTGACTGATTGACAGTGCGTGGACTGCGTTTAGATACTACCTCTCTAACCTCTTCTGAGATAACTTCTACTTCTCCACCCAGAAGATACCAGTTAACAAAATCAGCTAACTCATTTAAACCAACATCTTGCCAGTTAAGAGATTTGTATTCTAGCCAATGCCAAAAATCTAAGAGCCGACAGGCATAAGTCACAACTGTATTAGCAGCTAACTGTCTTTTGCGACAGTAGTTTAAGTAGCGTTGTATCGGTTCTACTGGTAAACAAGTTTCTGTATCGAATACGCAACTAAATCTTTCGGAGGTTTGAGGGTCAATTGCTTTCTCTATCGTTATCACTTCTACTTCGTGTAATTGAAAATAGGATTACTTTACCACACAAATTGGTACGGTTGTTGTTGTTTTTTCTATATTAAATAATATAAAATTGTTGTTGTTAGAACGACAGCTATCCTATATAGCAGGAGCAACGGTAATTCTCAAATATGAAAATCTACAATTCACTGGTTCTTTTAAAGATCGGGGTGCTTTAGTCAAATTGCTTTCCTTAACTGCCGACCAAAGAAAGCAGGGTATTATTGCTATGTCCGCAGGGAATCATGCCCAAGCAGTTGCTTATCAAGCTCAACGCTTAGGTATTCCCGCAGTGATTATCATGCCTTGTTTTACTCCTAATATTAAAGTAGAACGCACTCGTTCCTTTGGAGCAGAAGTAATCTTCCATGGCGAAACTTTAGATGATTCGATTATTTTAGGCAGACAACTTGCTCAAGAACGCAACCTCAATATTGTTCATCCCTATGATGATAAAGATATTATTGCTGGACAGGGAACGATCGCCCTAGAGGCACTAGCAACTCATCCCGATTTGGAAGTTCTCTTAATTCCGATAGGAGGAGGAGGTTTAATTGCGGGAAATGCGATCGCAGCCAAGAGTCTTTGTCCTCAAATTAAAATTATCGGTGTACAAACAAAACGTTTTCCTTCTATGCTTAAAGCTCTCCAAGGAGAACCGATTGTCTGCGGTAGGTCTACTATGGCGGAAGGGATAGCCGTTAAAACCCCAGGAAAACTAACCCTCCCCATTATTCGAGAATTGGTCGATGACATTCTGCTAGTAGATGAAGAAGAAATCGAAGAAGCAGTGCGTTTACTGCTAGAAATGGAGAAGACAGTAGTAGAAGGAGCAGGAGCAGCAGGATTAGCAGCTTTACTTAAATATCGCGATCGCTTTTTGGGACGTAAGGTTGGGATAATCCTCAGTGGAGGCAACATTGACCTCCCCATTCTAGCGGAAATTGTGCAACGGAGTATGGTTCGCTCTGGTCGGTTAGTAAAACTGGAAGTTGAAATTAGAGATGTTCCTGGAGTTTTAGCCGATGTGACACGGTATATCGGTGAGACTGGAGCTAATATTGTAGAAGTGCATCATCAAAGAGAATTTTCCTGTCTTCCCCTAAAGTCAGCTTATGTGGAATTAGTACTAATGACACGAGGACTTACTCATCTAGAGCAAATTATGGAGATTCTAACCAAAGCAGGATACAAAACTCGTTTGAAATCAATCTGTGGAGCAGAGAGCGATCATCTGCACTATAAAGACTAGCAAGCTTGAATAGTATCTATCAACTACTTGTAAAATAACCCAACCTACAAGAGCAGCGATCGCACTTTAACTTTTGCTATATCGTTATCTTCTAGAGCGAAAATATCTTGAAGATCCTTAAGTTAATTAAGTAGCCGTTCGGTAAGTGGAAACTGCGCTCGATTCCAATTACATCTCCGAAAAGATTGATTGATTTTGAGAACTAGCTGGCCAATCTTCGTTTTGACCACCGATAATTAATTGGCGAATTGTCACATATTCCTTACTTAGCTGATTGAGAGAGTTAATTAAAATATCGATCGCAATTAAATCGCTAGTACCAAGATCGAACCAACAACGACCCCATGTCCCCAAATATTCAAAACTTCCCATATTGTGCATTGGTGACATAAATGCACTAGAGGCAACTTCTGTATCATATTCCATATAACTAATTTCTACCCCTGTATCTTGTACTTGGAGATTTTCTGCGTTAAATCCGCCTAGTTTTCCCAAAAAAAACCAAGAGTTAAATAATTCTTCAATATATTGTTGTTCCATCGGTGAAGGAGCGGTTTCAAGCTCCAACCAAATCCATAAATCAAAAGGATTAAATTCGCGAAATTGGATTTCCATAAATAAAAAAGAATGGTTTATTTTTTATTAGTTAATTGTAAAATCTCAATGGCAGCGCGATCGCATACGCCTACTTCTCCCATTAAAGAACGCATTTGTTGATAATCTGCTAATATTTGCTCTCTTTTAAGATTATTATCCAATAAATCTAAAGATTCTTTCATTATTCTTGCTGCTGTTGCTTCTTCTTGCTGTAATTCTGGCACTATTTTTTTCTTTACTATTAAATTCGGTGGTGACATCAAAGGAATAGAAAATTTAAGTAAATTGCGAGCAACCCAAGCAGTAAAGGGATTAATACGATATAACACCACTTGAGGGACATTCAGTAAAGCAATCTCTAAGTTAACAGTACCAGATTTAGTAATAGCCAAATCAGCAGCAGCGATCGCTTCAAGGGTTTTTCCTTCTAAGATAGTTGCCGATAAATTGTAAGTTTTAACCGCATTGGCGATCGCCTGACGATAAATATTTAAAGAAACAGGTATTAAAAAATGGACTTGAGGTAATTTTTCTTGAATATTTTTAGCTGCTTGGCAAATTACTGGTAGCAAATATGTTATTTCTTGTTGACGAGATGCAGGTAATAGAGCAATTATTATTTTTTCTGATTCTATACCCAGTAAATGCCTTGCTTTTTCCCGATCTACTGATGTCTCAAATCTATCGATTAAGGGATGACCAACCCAAGTAACATCAATATTTTTCTGCCTGTAATAATTTGCTTCTTCGGGGAAAATAGCTAAGAGTTTATTCGCTATTTTAGCAATTTTAGGAGCATTACCTAACATGGGTACTGCCCAATCTTGAGGGGCAATATAATAAATAATTGGTATGGAAGGAAAGTTTTGATGAATGTAATTACCAATAATTAAATTAGAACCAGGATAATCAATCAAAACGACGATATCTGGAGGATTATTTTTTAAATAATATTTAGTTTTTTGTTGAATTTTGAGAGTAGGAAGAATAAAAGGTAAAGCTTCTAAAAAGCCTACAGAACTAACCGTAGTTGTATTAGCAATTACTTTTGCTCCTGCTTCTGCCATGAGATCGCCACCTAAAGCAACAATCTCTAAATCTATTCCTCTTGCTATGGCTTGTTTTTGGAGAGCATTTATTAACATTGCTCCCTGTAAATCTCCCGAAACTTCTCCTGTGCTAATAAATACGCGCATAAGTGACAATTTAATTATGCTAAATTGAATATGAATTATAAAAGACTTGGCAATGCCAAGTCTATACGGATAGAAGGTTTTTCCTTAATTATCTATCTACACTAAATTATTTATTCTAATTTTTTAAAGGTATCTGCGCCCTTACTCAATCTTCCTGTAAACAAACTTAGTACAGTTCTGTCTTCTCGAATCCTAATATTAGCACTAATGGACATACCCGACTGAAGAGGAATATCTTTACCTCGAATATTGATATATTGTCGCTCTAATTCGATTTTAGTAGGAAAATGAAAAAATTGATAATTTTGGTCTGGTTCTAGAGCATCTGAAGCAATGGAAACAACTTTACCTTTAATATCGCCAAATTGGCTAAAATCAAAAGTATCTATCCTTACATCAACAACCATCCCTTTTTCGACAAAACCAATATCCTTAGCCGGAATAAAAACTTCAGCCACTACATAATTATCAGGAACAATTTGCAGGACTGGTTGTGTAGATGCTGCTTGCCCAGTCGGGGGTACATAACCAGGAAATGCTTTTAAATCAAAAACAGTACCATCTACAGGAGCGCGAAATTCTTGATATCGTAAATTTTGTTCTGCCCGACTAATTTGACTTCTTGTTTCGGCAATACGCTTATTATTTTCGACAATATTTTTGTTGAGTTGACTATCAATTTGGGCAATACTTTTTTTATTCTGTGCAATTTGATCGCGAATATTTTTTTCCGAAAGAGAAGTTGTGTTAATTAATTGTTCTCTAGCTTGAGCTACATCCAAACTTAACCTTTTTTGTTCTTCGAGCAAACGGTTAATCTCTGCTAAAAGACTTTTGATTTCTTGTTGTTGGCGATCGTATTCGATACTTCCACTAGCCCTTTGCTCTACAATTCGGGCATAACGATCGTTCAACTCCTGCTGTTGGGATTTTAATTGAAATTCAGATAATGCTCCTTCCTCAACCAGAGGTTTGATTGAATCCACCAGAGCGCGATCGATCTCTAAGCTTGCCTCTGCTCGGGCAATATACTCATCATTGCGTTGTTTAATTTCTGCTAATACTTCTCTAGAAGTAGCTAATTGTTTTCTCGTATCTTCTAGCTGTATCTGATTTTGATTCAGTTGCTTTTCTAGTTGTTCTACTTCTAATCTAGCTGCTGCAGTACGAGATTTTAACTCTTGTTGAGCAGCTTTTAACCTAGACATTTGTTCGGGATTTAGTTTTCCTTCTGGAGGTAATCCTAACTGAGTCCTAAATAGCTGGTTTTCTTCCACTAACTCTGTTCTATTACGAGATAATAAAGCAACTTCTCTCGGAATTTCTAGCTTAGCAATCATTTCATCAAGGTTGTTGCTACTGATCGAATTATCCATTAAAGCTTGATATAGCTTATTTTCCTGAGATAAAGACCGCAAAATCTCTTGGGAAGATTCTAGTTCGGCTTTCGCTGCAGCAGAGTCTAAAGTAAATAGTAATTGACCTTCTTCAACTTTGTCTCCATCTTCCACAAAGACTTCTTTGACTACGCCATTAGATGGGACTTGTATTTCTTTAACACTGTCTATGGGCTTAAGCTGACCACGAGTAGGAACTACTAATTCAATTTTGGCTACTGCTGACCAGAGAACAGCAAAAGTTGTGACTCCCATAACTGCCCAAATTATTGCCCGTGACCATTTAGGAGATTGTCGTAAAATTACTGTCTGCTCAAATTTTCGTTGAGGAACAGAAGACTTGTTGTTGACCGCCAAAGATTTTTCATCTGACTTTTTAGGTATTAGGGCACCCTCTTCTTTGGACTTGACTAGAGGAGTTGTAGGTTTCGTTTTACTGAGTACACTAGCAGGACTTGGCGGAGTTGGTGTTTCCTGTATGTTAGGGTCTAAGGGCAGTTTTTGATATGCCCCTGGACCTATTTGAGCATAGCCACGGTGAACCGATCTAATAGCATCAGTAAGTTCTTTAGCTGGAGTTCCCTTCAGCAGATATCCCATTGCTCCTGCACCTAAAGAACGGGATACATATTCTTGGCGATCGTAGGTACTTAAAACAAGAACTCTAACATCTTTAAATTTTTGACAGATAGCTCTTGTGGCACTCATCCCACCCATTCCAGGCATTTCCATATCCATAAGAACGATGTCTGGCTGAAGTGCTTCTACCTTTTTAATGGCATCTTCGCCATTTTCAGCCGTATCTACTACTTCAAGATCCATCTCGGTTTTAATTAGAGCTTTAAGCCCTTCCCGAATCATTTTTTGATCGTCCACTACTAGGATACGAATCCGACTTTCTTGATGATCGGAATCAGCGATAGAGCTACCGTTGGTTGGATTGCCATTAGATGAGTTCATTATTCGTGATTATTAATTTGCAGAAAGTGTTAGGCTCTACGATTTTGACAAAATTAGGTTGTTTTTTGATTAAACCGTAAAACTTAATGAGTAATTCACCGCTCCTTTATAACTAATATTTTATTTTGTTTAGATAGTTCGTTACAATTTATCAGCTATACGAGTAATAATTGTGCGATGACGAGGACTATTAACAGTGATGGTAGGCTCAGCAAATCCAACTTCTATCATTGCTGAAGCTATATCTAGAGTAAAATATTGATCTAGGTAAGGTTCTGTGCTTTTAAGTAGCGTAAGAATATACGGGGGCATTGTTTGATATATTGGCGATCGCGGATTCATATCCATAATGGCGAAATAACCACCAGGTCGCAATAAACGTCTTGCTTCAAGAAATATCTCTTTAGCTGCTGTTTGGGGTAGTTCATGGAAAACTAAACAAGCGGAAACTAAATCGAAAGTAGCAGAGGGTAATCCTGTAGATTCCGCAGCAGCGTGTATCCAATCAACTTTGTGAGTTTTTCCTTGGTTACGATATTTGGCTACAGCCAGAAAATATGGAGACAAATCAACTCCTGTCATCTCAGCTTCTGGATAAATTTCCTGAAGAGCAAAAGTACTCATACCCACTCCACAACCCAAGTCTAGAATAGATTGGGGTTTTATCTCCAGCTGTTTTTGCAGGATTTGATGATAGCTTTGTCTTAGTTGATCATCACCTTTTTTATCGCCTTCAGACCAGATTTTAGCGTGAACAGCATGGGCAGCAGATTCTACTTCCCATGCAGCTTCCCAACTCAAATTTCCTTTTTCATAAGCATGGAAAGAGTTTAGATAATAATCTGGGTATTGTAGTTGCTGATTTTCAACCGCAGCTATTTCTTGATTCCAGTTGCGACTTCTCAGTTTTTTGACATTTTCTCGCCAAGGTACACCAATAGACTCTGCTCTTTTAATCATCATATTTCTTGCTCTTGTTTTAGCAAAGTTAGCTAAAGGTTTGATGGCAAGAATGCGATTTACTAAATGAGAAGCAAAACCTATTTGTGGTTTAACCTGAGTGGTAGTCATAAGAAAATTATACGTTGGCTTTAAGTAAATTACGACTGATATAGATTAGCTTTTAATTTTTAAGTAGCTCTACTTAGATTAAACAGCAAAAATAGGTCGATTATATATTTTTAAAACTTTCTTATTTTGTTGTTAACTTTGAAGCCATATTATCGATCTAGAAAAGAGATAATTTTTAGGGTTTTATTCCATAAGTCAGATGGTGAGCTATAATTTCTCCCTTGGGGAGATTTTTTTTGGCAAAAATCGTGTGAATTATTCCTACGTTATATATTTATCGGGGCGATTGACCAATCACCCCGATAAAAGTGAATGCGTTTAGGATTGTCCCAATTTTTAACCCTCTTTTCTTCAAAAGCTATTTGCCTAAAGTGAGTTCTTCTTTCTTACCCAGAAGACCTTGAGGTCGCCAAATCATTAATACCATTAGAATTAAACCAATAATCATCATTCTGAAAGGGCCTAACTGATTACTATCGAGCAATCCTAGATTTGGTAAATACTGGCGAGTAAGAGCATCGTAAGCCCAGAAAATAATTGCCCCTAGAACTGCCCCTGCATTGTTACCAGCACCGCCCAAAACTACCATTGTCCAGGCATTAAAAGTAACTAAAGGCTCAAAATTACTTGGATATACTGTAGTTAATTGCCAAGCGTAAAAAGCACCTGCTACTCCAGCGATAGCACCACCTAACATAAAAGATTGTAACTTATACCAAAATACATTTTTACCTAAAGCACGAGGAATTTCTTCGTCTTCTCGAATTGCTTTAAGGACTCTTCCCCAAGGGGACTTAATTAATACTTGCAATCCCCAATACACTAGTGCCAAAGTCAACAACACTAGCAACATCAAACCAGCTTTGTAATTGTAATTAGCAAGAGCAAGACAGCTATTTACATATACTGTCAAGATTAAAGTTAGCCCAATTACCCCCCAAATAATTAAACCAATTAGCTTAGTTGGTTGATAGCTTTTTCCTTGAATTTTTTTACTTTCTCGATTTTGACTGTGTAACCCACGCCAGAGTTGCCACGTAGCAAAAATAGCTAAACAAGTAACTAACCCAATCATGATGATCTTAGCGATCGGATTAGGTTCAAATGTATCCAAGGGGAGAGGATAACGTTGTACACCAAAAGCCCCTCTAGTCAACCATTCTTCATTTAAAGCAATCAAACGTAATAGCTCTGAAACGCCAATAGTTACAATTGCTAAATAATCCTCTCTTAATCTCAGAGTAGAAATACCTATCAATAATCCTAATAAAGAGGCGATCGCTGCGCCAATCAACACAGCCACAATTAAAGGTACACCTTGAGAACTTAATAATACAGTGGCATATGCCCCCACAGTCATAAAAGCTACGTGACCAAAATTAATTAACCCAGTAAAACCCCACTGTAAATTTAAGCCTAAGGCAAATAAGGCAAATAAACTCGTTGAAATCGTTATAAAAACAAGATAACCAACCATCTAATCTCTAGTTTCACTAAACAGCAAAGATCACAATCTTCTTGCAGCAGATTTTACCGTAGTCAGGACAAAAGTAGGGGCAATTCGTGAGACAGTTGCAATGCTGAAAGGGTTCCCCGACTTGAGCAAACTGAGGAAAGAACCCGCGTCGCCGAAAGGCGCAAGGGAACGCTTTCCAATGTCGAACCCGAAGGTCGAATTGCCCCTACTTCTATTAAATTGATAAACCAAGTTTTAAGCCAAGTATGGCATGAACAAATAAAAGACCTAAAGCAATGCTGCCAACATAAGCATGAATAGTTCTAGATACAGCTTTATTACCAATAAAGCCAGTAGCAGCAATAATTGCGTTAATAGTTAATAGCATTAGCACAATAGAACCAGTCCAAAAATGAGGGCTAGATAAAATTGGCTCATGTTGCATGACTAAAGACAAAACCCCCCCAGTATAACCAGCAGCTAGTAAAAAATACATTAGAGGTGCAATTTTGCGATGATCTGCTCGACTCGCGATCGCTGCTTCTGTATTAGCCTCAGTTAATGCTCTACCACGCCAGCCTGCTACACCAACAAAACTTCCCATCACAAACACAACAATTGCCATCATGAGAGGATGTCCCCAATGTACAATCGGTTCAGGTGTTCCCAAACTACTAAACCAATCAGCGATCGGTTGTAATAATTCACTCAAGTTATCCATTTGTTCTCTCTTGTTAATCAAACTTAACGATTATACATATATCTTTTGATACCTCTCTGTTCTTTATGTATCTAAAAATAAGAACCATTAGCTTTTAACGATAAGCAAGTATCAAAATCAAGCAGTTTGTAAAGGAAAGCCTAAATTTTCTCTTTGCTGAAGATATAACTGAGCTACTTTTCGAGCTAAATTACGAATCTTTCCGATATAGCGAGTTCTTTCTGTCACAGCAATTACCCCCCTCGCATCCAAGAGATTGAAAGCATGGGAACACTTGAGGACATAATCTAAACTAGGAATTACTAATTCTCGCTCAATTAGTTGTTGGGCTTCCTGTTCGTAGAGGGTGAACAGATTAAACAACAAATCTGGACTAGAAGCCTCAAAGTTATAAGTACATTGCTCGATTTCTCCCTGTAAAAAAATATCTCCATAGTTAATGCGATCGTTCCACTTAATCTTATTGATGGCATCTACATTTTGAAGATACATCGCTAATCGCTCTAAACCATAAGTAATTTCAATAGAAACAGGACGACAATCTATTCCTCCACATTGTTGGAAGTAAGTGAACTGGGTAATTTCCATACCATCTAACCAAACTTCCCAACCAGTTCCCCAAGCACCAACTGCTGCATCTTCCCAGTTATCTTCCACAAAACGAATATCATGATCTTCTGGTTGAATACCTAGAGCTTTGAGAGAATCCAAATAAATTTCTTGAATATTATTAGGAGAAGGTTTGATTAGTACTTGGTACTGATAGTAGTGCTGAAAACGATTAGGATTTTCTCCATATCGACCATCTGTTGGTCTACGACAAGGCTCTATGTAAGCAACAGACCAAGGTTCTGGACCCAAAGCCCTCAAAAAAGTATGAGGATTTTTAGTCCCTGCACCCTTTTCCGTATCGTAAGGCTGAACAATTAAACAACCGCGATCGCTCCAAAACTGATTCAGAGTAGCGGTAATTTCCTGAAAATTTAGAGACACTTTAAACCTCAAAAACACTAGATTCACAGATCATAAAGGAAGAAGAGAGCAGAAAAAATAAATTCTAGCTTTTTTTTAAAAAAATTTGAGAGCCTCTATTCTTTTTATATCAACACTTATAGGCAACAAAGAAAGAAAAAAAAACGAAGGAAGGGAAAAAAACTTGTCAAAAAGGGTTGACAAGTAAAATTAGTTCGAGTACATTGGTAAATGCGCGGTTGAGGGGAACAACCCCAGAGACAACGCCCCGAACCTAGAAAAATCAATAGTTTGAAGGCTATCACAACTTTTTG
>JBFRWE010000031.1:0-9028 GCA_051439345.1 Xenococcaceae cyanobacterium | reverse complement strand
CCTGAGTGAAAACAATTCGCGTAGCCAGTTTTAAATGTCGTTTAAACAATTGCCTGAGTCTGATGGTTGGAGTTTCGTCTAGATCGATAAAAAGATCTTCTTGTAAAAATTCCTTTAAGTCAAAGTCAATCCGATCCATATCGAATTCTAGTACTTTAAATTGCACTTCTGGGCTCATTTTTAAGCCTCGGGTTGCTATTCTCACACGCTGGACGTTGCCGCCAAGAACCTGATAATTAGGAGCATTATCAATACGAACGGCAATAGTATCTACTTCTTCTACCTGAGAGCGAATCACCTTCTTCAGCACGACATCACCAATTAAATTTACTGAAGTACCGATTGCGAGTAAACCAGACAAAATACTAACTAATAATTCCATAATTTAGGCAAACTATAGTAACTTCAAAAATCTCATGTCTGGGGTCATATCAAAACAACCATTCCAAATTAATACCAAAGCGATTATCTTTATTTTCCCAAGAATTTTGCCATTCGATCTCCCCAGATAAACGCAGGTGGGAAGTAACCGCGTAGCCAACCGACAAAGAAGTTATGCCTACTTCTTGATTACCACCACCAGGGGAAATAAAACTTTGAGAGACGGAAATATCTCCTCAGCCAGTACGGGATAATGCCAGCATCAAGCGCACTCCGAGATGCACTCCATCTGTCGAAAAGTCATTACTCTGTACGTAGCGATATCCTACCAATGGAGCGAAATTAACGTAGCTACCTAGGGGCAATAAAAAATAGTGTAAATCCACACCAACTGCATTGCGATCGCCATTAAACGCTGTCTGGTAGTCAGCACTAATAGTTAAACCAGTGCGTTTGATAAAGATATCTTCCACCCCAATATAAATTCCAGCTGCATCGTCAGTAGAAGGAAAGGAAGTAAAACCTAAACGCAGACGAGTACGAAAACTAGGATCGTGGCGAATTTCCTCTAGTACATCAGGCACTTCTTTAAGCCACTGTTGCCATACGGGACTTTCTTGAATGACTTCTGGAGGCAGATCGATTTCTTGGTTAACCGAATTGGTTTTTTCGATTGTATCTGTTATGGTTTCTTGAGCCATAACAGGGGAGATTAAAAATACATAAGAGCAGCATTTGCCTAGCGAAACTAATATAAATAAGCTATCAATAAGCTTTTGCCATCTTTGAAAATGCAACACCCACCTCCGATTGTCCCAAGAAGCTTATTTTACCAAGAATTAACTGAGAATTTTACCAAAGAACTAATCGAAAAGGAGAAAAATTGAGTGACTGACCAGTTAGGAAAAAAAAGACAAAATTGAATTTAATTTGTTTAGCTTCCTGTTGAGTTTTCTCAAATTAAACAAATTCAACCAAATTTAAATAAATATTAAAATTCTCTTAACTTTAAATGATTAAGCTAGCTTCTGTGGGTGAGGAGTTAGATGTGTTTATAGTAAAGGCATTTTTAGTCGCTGCATTTCTATTAGTTATTGGCGACGCTATTTCTACTTTTTTGTATCATGTACCAGAACATGTTTTCGGTAAATTTCATTCTTTAGTTTATCACGGGAAAAACAGAAGTTTCGTCCACTATGCAGTACTAACAAGAAATCCGCTGGTTTTGCTAGATGGATTTTTAGGAGCTCTTCCCTACTTTATTTTTGTGCCTTGGTTGTGGAATATATCCCCTTTAGGTACTATTGTAGGTTTGGTTTTAGGTGAGCTTCATGTAGTGTGGCGACACGTTTCCATTATTGAGTGGAAAACTCCCAAACAAGTCAAATTACTTTGTAAGTTACTCTTTATTAATACTCCTGAACGTCATTGGTTACATCACAAAAATGCTAACTTAGCTTATGGAGATATCTTTACTTTTTACGATTATCCTGCTCGATTATGGCTCAAGTTTTTAGTATTTCTCAAAGTTAAGTACAAACAAACAGTGATGATGGAGGAAGCCTAACTAATTATTATTGTTTTCCCCAACTCGAATAGAGATACCCAAAATTCTACAAATAGTTTGCTAATTATGCTCTTAACCCGAAATTCATCAGACTCCAGTAACTATCTAGATACCAAAGAACCAGAGTTATTATTACATTCTTACCAGAAGGGAGACGAAATACCTCTGTTTGAGCCTGGTTTTTGGCAAGTTTATCGAGGAGTAGTTCAACTAAGTAGGATTAGTTCTAGTGGTGATGAAATCATTTTAGGCTGGGTAACTAATAATAATTCTTTTGGTGACTGTTCTAAAAATAACCATGGTTATCGAGCGCAGGCTCTATGTGATGTATATGCAAGATGGTGTTCTCCTTTAGACATTGCTAAATCCCCCAATCTTGCCAGAGTTTTAATGGCACAATTAAGTCAGCGAATAATTAAAGCAGAAAAGTTGTTAACCATTGCCGGATTACGCAAAGTAGAAGACCGTTTATGGCAATTGTTGCTACTATTAAGAGAAGAAATAGGTCAATCAGTTGCTAATGGTACTCGTCTAGCATTACGTTTTACCCATCAAAGTTTAGCTAAATTTATTTGTACTACTAGAGTAACTGTTACTAGAATTCTTGGTGATTTTCAATCCAGAGAGCTAATTAGTATAGATAGCGATCGCCATATTATTATTAGAGAATAAGCACAATTAATGATTAGTAATATTAACAAAATCATTAAGAATTTCTACAATGCGAATAATGTCTTCTTCTCCATATCTTTGATCGGTAGGAATAGTTAAAATTGTTGATGATAAAGCGATCGCTTTTGAATCTTTAGATACAATACCTTCCTCTGGTTGCTGCCAATGAATGGGAGCAAAAATATCATTGCTAATTAAATATTTCCGCAAAGCAGCTCGGATTGTTTTACTTTGGCAAACTATGATGCTGTTAAAGGGTACACTACCTTGCTCCCAATTCGCAAATAAAGGTTTCCAGTAAGGATTATTTTGGTTTAAGGTTAAGTTGATAAATTTACTAATATTAGCTGCTCTTTGTTGCCTAAAACTCTCAACATCAAGAAAACGAAGAACATTCTTGGTAAAGACAGAAATAGCTGAATTAGTTTCATCATCAAGTTCGTTTTGACCATCTCTACTTAGCCTCAGATAATCATCTTTATTAATTGGCAATCCCTGAAGGTAAGATCGCTTTAAAATCATTGCCATTAGCTTTTTATAAGCACCAGGAGATTCCTTGCCAAAAGGTTGTGGTAAAGGAAGATTTTTGGGCGACCACAAAATTCCTCCATCAGGAATAGGTAAAGTTTTACGCAAAGAAGAAGTAGCATAATCAGCCTGACTATTTTTTGCCCACAGAGAAAAAGGATCGTGACTATGGTCTTCAACTAAAATAATGTTCGGATGCTCTTTCTGCCAATCTTGCCAAGGTTGTTGTGATTTAATGCCAAATAAATTGACCGCTATAACTAAATCTCCTGATAAGGGTTTAAGAGTATCAAAGTCAGGAGAAGATTCACCAGGTAAATCTCGATACCAACAGACCTCAAAAACAGTTTGTAGTTTGCGAACTACACCCAGACAATAAAAAGATGGGACATGAATTCTTAAAGGTTTTCCTGCTGGTTTCTGGAGGACAGTCTTAAGAGCTAAAAAACTCGCCGTTGCTGTAGAAAATAATTGATATTTAGCGGGCAACCAAAATGATGTTGGTGAAGAGATTAAAATCTCTTCTGAACAATCAAAATCCGAACCAATTTCCCATCTTTTGTTATTTGTTAACATTTTTGCGTGCCCAAAAATTCTTCTCCTGTCGCATGATTATCTTGGCTCACATTTTCCCGTTTGAGAACAACAAAAATAGTTAATAAGAAAATCTTAAGATCGAGCCATAAATTCCAATTATCTACATACCAAACATCTAATTTAAATTTCTTTTCCCAGTCTCCATCTAGCTGACGACGACCATTAACTTGCGCCCATCCAGTAATTCCTGGTAAAACTTCGTGACGGCGTGCTTGTTCAGAATTATAGCGATCGAGATAGCATACTAGTAAAGGACGAGGCCCAATAAAACTCATATCTCCTTTAAGCACATTCCAAAGTTGAGGTAGTTCATCTAAACTAGTTTTACGGAGAAACTGACCAAAAGCAGTAAGTCTTTCTTCATCAGATAAAAGATTGCCCTCTTTATCGGTAGCATCAGTCATGGTACGGAATTTGTAGAACTTAAAAATGCGGTTGTCTTTTCCTGGACGGTCTTGGGCAAAAATAACAGGACTACCCATCTTAAAGTAAACGGCGATCGCTACAATAAGCATAACAGGAGCAAAAATAGTTAGGGCGATCGCTGCTACTAATCTATCTAAACAAAATTTAATTAATCTACTAGTTTTCATTAATCAAACACCAAATATCAACAAAATTTAAAAATATCTAAGTATTACAATTATGCCTTGTAAACTGAGAAACATTATTTTGAGGAGGGACTGCTTGGTTTTCCTCTAAACCTGAAGGACTAACTATCAAAGGCTCATTTCCCATAGCTTGCTTATAGATGTTTTCGTAGCATTTAATAATATTGCCAGTATCATAGGCAGCCATTTTTTGCTTACCTCGTTTACCCATAGTGATTACTTCTTGGGGATGATGTAATAACCAAGCCATAGCCAAAGCTAATCCATTGATGTCTCCTACTTTAACGAGTAAACCACAGCCTTCATCTAGCAAATCTCTGGTACCGCGAATATCTGTACCAATAACTGGGGTTTCTAAACATAAAGCTTCCATAATGCTTCTGGGTAATCCTTCTTGTTCAGAAGTGAGTAAAACAGCGACAGAAGTATGAATTAAAACTGGTATGTCAGAACGAAAACCTAAAAAATGGACTTGATTTTGCAGTCCTAACTCTTTGCTTAACTTGTCCATTGCTTCTCTTAATATTCCATCTCCAGCAAAGGCAATATGTACATGAGAATTATTTAACTTTTTTAGTGCCTGTAAAATATCTCGATGGCGTTTGCGAGAGATAAACTCAGCTATGCAAAGAAACAAGACATCTTCTTGTTTAAGTCCTAATTCTTGGCGGAATGCTTCTATTTCTTGAGTAGCGATATTCCTCGAATTATAAAGACTGGTATCTACTCCAATACCAGGAGTGTAGCAAACTCGATTGTCAGGTACAAGGTGATATTTTTTAGCAGCATTCTCATCTTCCCGATTAATAGTAATTAGATAGTCTGTCCATTGACCAGCTAATTTTTCTAAAGTCAAAAAAACGATATTTTTCAGTCTATTTCCACCCTGATAAAAATGGAAACCATGAGCAGTATAAATTACTGATGTGTTGGATAGTTCTTGTTGTTTTTGTCTATTTCTGAGAGCAAAGCGAGTAACAAATGCTGCTACAGGAGTATGAACATGAACAATGTCATATTTTTCTGCTGTCACTACTTCTTGGATTCTGGGAGCAGCAACAAGTAGATTTTTGGGGTCTAAAGGATTACGCGACCATTCTACATCCCAAACTCGATCGAATCTTTGTTTGCATTCAGGAAATTTATTAATACCCTGTGCCATTCCATCTACTCGCCAACCTAAGGAGCGAAAATGATCGGCAAAAGGCAATAAAAAACCACTTAGAGTTTCTGGTACGGTAGCTAAAAATAAAGCACTTTTCATTATTAATTTTGTTTAAATATTAGTAATATAATGAGTAGGCAATATAGTAGATAGTTAACTAAATTCAAAAAAATCAAAAACTTATTTGTTACACCAAGTAAAAAATAAACCTTACAATTTAGCTATAGGGTTTTAATCTATTAGAAAGTATAAACTGAAAAAAAATATATCTCTCTAGAATCAAGAAAAAACATCTTAAATACATAAACTGACAAATATTATTCACAGTTTCTTTTTATTTAATTAGGTATTAATTTGTTAAGGAACATCTAACCTTAAACACTTTAATTCCTACTACCAATACTTGATGGGTGTAATGATTAGGGAGTAGGGATTATTGACTTCTAATGAATAACGAGATGATAACTATTCGTACGATTTTTTTAGGAATTGACTCTAAAAATTAATATCCACTTAATCAATTTAGTGAAATACACCTTGGTTAAGATAAGTTCGGAATTCGGAAAATTTTGTATCTCACCTATTTGAGAAAGGCTATATAAGGTATTAGCGATTTCAATTGTTGCGATGAAATTATTATTGCTAATACATTTTAATCAGTTAATCTTACTACTATATTTCCAGATTTGCTGCTTAGTCGTAGTGGTAGCGACATTGCAAAAAATAAATACGATTATTTTGGACACGATAGACCAAACGATGTTCAAGATTAATGCGTCGTGACCAAACTCCAGCACCAATATACTTAAGAGGTTCTGGTTTACCAATTCCTTTAAATGGATTCTGGCAAACTGCTTGTACTAAATCTAAAATCTTATTAATTTTGCTAGGATCTTTCCTTGCCCACCATAAAAGATGTTCTCTAAAAGTAGGAGTAAAAATAGGACACCAGGCTTGATTTTCGATGGGCATCTCACACAACTTAACTGGGTTCAAGTATTGTATCGGTATCCTTGAAAATACCTAAGTCCTCACAGACTTCTTCAATCTTCTGTGGTTCAATGTTTGCATTGTCCATCTGTTTAGATTCTTCTATAGCTTTAAATAGATTTTTGGCATTAGCAGGAGAACGTAAAAGATAAACTGTTTCGAGTAAGTTGTCTAACTCTTCTTTACTGATTAGAGCAACATCTGGTTTATTTCTGCGATTAATAATCACAATTTCTCGATTTTTACTGACCTTATCTAGTAAAGATGCTAACCCATTTCTGGCATTAGTGTAAGAGACAGAATCTGTTGTAGTAATCATATCTGACACAAAGCTGTACAAGTTTATTCTAACATCATCGAATTAAGACTTTTGCAATGATTCTATGCGATCGCCCAATTGTCTCCTCGCTAATTCCAATTTGGCGGGGTCTTTTGTCCAGTTTTGCCAATCTGCACCGACACTACGCACGATTTCCATTGCCCATTCTTCATCTCCTAGCTGTTTTAAGATTTCAATGTATTCATAATCTTCTATCCCTTCTCTAATCCATTTAAGTCTCATGGAAGGAACTACCCCTTCGATACCGACTTTGTCGCCTGGATAGATTAGCATTCCCTCCCCTGGAAATGTTTGTCTATCTTGCACATATACTGTAAGTTGATTCCAAGGATCGTCTGTCCATAAATCTGCTCGCCAGTACAAAAATCCTTTGATTCCAAGACTTTGACTAATAAAACCTTGGGGAATCCGAAAATTGATTGGTGGATAATCAATGAGCCATTTAGGATTGTTTATTCCTTGTAAGCCAGGATAAAACCAAACTTCATCTCCTTTGGCTAATACTTCAGTAATTTTGTTCGGCACTTTGTTATACCAAGGTGCTGTAATTACCCAAATGTGTACCGTAGCCTGTTTATTATCATTACCATCATCATGCAGTTCTGGCTTAGGAATAGTTACTATTAGCTGTTTTGCTCCTGCTTGATGCAGATTACGTTCCCATTCTCTCAGAGATTTGTCTGGGTTTTCACATTGTTGAACTTCATCGGCAGAATAAGCATAAAACAATAAATCTTCTTGCTGGACTTGTATGGCTTTTCTAATTTCTTCTAGGGAAGGGGCAAGCTTAGTTTTGCAAGTATCCCAAAAGGGAAGACGGATAACATTTAGTCCCCATGTATCAATTAATTCTCGTTCGTAACTAGGATCGATATTGACTCCTGGTATAACCTTGTGTTTAAGTAGTTCTTCTATGGCAGCTTTATTTTTTTTCTGCTCCCATAACAGCAAAGCAGAGTTGAGACTAGATTTTTGAGGTAATTCAAAATCCCAAACTTTTAAGCTAATTTTGCCTCGTCGATATCCATGATCGCTAGTTACAGTGTAAGTACCTCTATATTGTCCTGGAGGAGTATCTCTAGGTACAAATATATCTACCCATATAGGTTGATTTTTTCTTGCTTTTAGATCAAAAGGTACAGCATCTAATTCTGCACCTCTTAAAATTTTGCTTGTCTGAGGATTGATAAAAGGAATTAAACCGTCGGCATACCATCCCACTCCTGAAGAAAAATTGTCTCTGCTTTCTTCGGGACTGGCAGCAGGAGAAAAGATATAGTGTTCTCGGTACAGAGTGATATTTTTTTGAGAAATTATTTCACCGTTATCATTTGTAAGGTCAGAAATAAAAACATTAACGTTATTTAAGCCTCTTGGTGGTGCTTTAATGCCAATTTGAAAGGGTTCGTATTCTCCTCTAGCAGCCCTTAATTGAATCCTAGTTTTATTACCAGCAGAATCTTGGGGAGTAATTCTCTCTAAACCTGGAACGGCCCAAATTATGGGATGATTGTAATGTTTTGTATTAGCTAATTTGGAAGTATAGATAACGGTTAGAAAACTGATTGACGCTATGATAAAAATTCTGAAATACAATTTCAACATTGATGACTAAATAATGATAACTGATGTTGATGAAATATTTTCTGCTGGAATTGTTGATTATTAACGGCTCACTGTTGATACAATGTCTCTTATGTATTTGAGAAAGACTATAAGTTAATAACTCATTATTGTAAGATTGCTTGTTGGTATAAGTTTTCGTATTGAGCAACAACAGAATCTAAGGAAAAGTAACTAATAATTCGACTTCGAGCTGTTTCTCCTAAAATTTTTCTGCCTTCTGTACTTAGGGAAATTAATTCTTGCCAAGCTGAGGCTAAGGCTTCGGGGTTTTTGATGGGAACAACTTTACCTGTATCGCCAATAATCCAAGCGGAATCGCCTAAATCTGTAGCGACACAAGGGATAGCACAAGCCATCGCTTCTCCTAAAACTAAGGGAAAAGCTTCGCCAAAAGCAGAGGAAGAAGTCAAAATATCTAAGGCTGGGGTAATTTTAGGTATATCTCTACGTTCGCCTAATAAGTAAACTCGATCGCTTATATCTAATTCTGTGATTAAATTAGTCAAAGTATTATTTTCCTTGTCTACATCAGTGCCAACTAAAATAAAATA
>JBFRWE010000030.1:0-4126 GCA_051439345.1 Xenococcaceae cyanobacterium | reverse complement strand
TAATTAAAGAATCAAAACCAGCCAAGCACCAAGAAGAATTAAGAAGTCGTTTTGATAATACCTATAAACAAGCAAGGAAAGCTAAGAATCTCTGGAGCAATGCTAAGAAGCGGAAACAATTGGAGTCTTTATTGATCAAGTTAGAGAAGTTGATCTCAGAAGAGAAGTAAAAGGCGCTCGCCTTTCGTGTATATTTGAAAGAATAAGTACAGGATAATATCCAGAAAGATTCGAGGTTATAGTCCCAACAAAGAATGATAGTCTAAATTATTCTTAATGAGGATAATATCCAGAAAGATTCAAGGGTATCATGATCTATGAGGTGGATATCAAGAAAATTTTTGTCTATTAAATAGTTAGACCCCGTGGAGATGTTATACGGAGTCGGGACTGGTCAACCAGTTCAAGGAGGTAACTCATGTCAGAAACTCGTGTTGAACGATTCCAAGCACAGTTGCGTGGAGAACTCCTAAGTCCTGGCGAGGAAGGCTACGAAGTGGCCCGAAAAGTCTGGAACGGCATGATTGACAAGCACCCAGACTCGATCGTCCGCTGTGCTGGAGCCGGTGATGTCGTGCACAGCGTTAGGTTCGCCCGGGAGCAAGAGCTGCAGGTAGCTGTGCGTGGCGGAGGGCACAATGTAGCTGGCTGGTCTGTATGTGATGGGGGGTTACTGCTCGACCTGTCGCCGATGAAGGGTATACGAGTCGCGCCGACACGGCGTACGGTTCAGGCGCAACCAGGTCTGAGGCTCGGCGAGTTCGATCGAGAAACGCAGGCGTTTGGCCTCGCCACTACTATGGGAGGATTCTCCGACACGGGGATTGCGGGTCTGACCCTCGGGGGCGGCTATGGCTGGCTCAACGGCAAATATGGGCTAGCCTGCGACAATTTGCTCTCTGTCGATCTTGTCACCGCAGAAGGCCACCTCGTTACGGCCGATGTTACTAATAATCAGGACCTCTTCTGGGGCGTTCGGGGCGCTGGTGCCAACTTCGGCGTGGTCACATCATTCGAATACCAGTTGCATCCGGTGGGTCCATAGGTGAAACGCATCTTATCGCCGAAATTCTTACCAGAATTGGGTTTGAGTCCAGCCAAAAAATGTGATGTCACTTGTCATGACTCTCAAGCGATCGCTCTTGTCAATAAATCCAATCAAATGAGCTATTTTTTGACTCTAATGAGTAAAAATCAACAGGGTAAGCTACATCAGTTGACAACTGAATAAATAGGCAGAAAGTATCAAGTAGAGCTAATTAAAATTTAAAATTAACTAAATTAACTTGTTAAAACTTTGAGCAAATATTTCTCGTCCCACCCCGCATTCTTGCGCTTATTTTTTACTCCCACTTTGAGAGTCTTTTCCTGTTTCAAAAGATTTAAAGCTATGTGTCTAATAACTGGACTTTGGGAATGCGGTCGAGAAAATCGGCTAAAATGCTTGTCTAGTCTCGCTTGTACTTAAATTCAAGCCTCTGGTTAGCCCCAAACAAATCCGCGCTCGGCTTTATGGTCAACAAAGACTTCCTTATTGTTTTGTAACCAACAAAAAAAACGATAAGAAACCCCTGTTAAAAATGCTTCTAAAGTTTCGGCAAAAGTTCTTAAAGCTTGGTTAGCGTAACGTTTTCTCAATCCGCCCATTAACTGCTGATAAATAATAAATGTATAAGCAGTAAAAACTAAAATAAAGTGACGAAGTAACCGCTCTTTTTTTCGCATTTGGTATTCTTTTAAGCCTAGCCAGCATGCACGCTTCCCTATAAAACTTTTCAATATAATTTCTCTGAGAAAATGTTTTAACTATCCATTCTCCTGTTACTTTATCACCTTGAGAATTAGTAATTAAATAATCTATTTCCGTGGCTGATTCTGGAGAACTAGCATTCATGACGATAGCAATTGTTCTCTCTCCTTCAAGTCCAGTAATTTCTACTTTGATTGTAGCTACCCAAACAGTTTTGGGTTGATTAAGTTCTATAGTAACTGCTTGAAAATTATTTTTGGGCAAAGATAATGTTATTTCATCTAATCTTTTTTCTGGTTCTTTTTTACCTGTTTTTTGCTTGATGACTTTGACCAGACGATTCTTAGCCAACCCCCCTATATAAGTCAGATTCAGCTCTTCAACTCCTCTTAAAAAGTTAGAATTATTCCCATAACCTCCATCGATTAAAATAATACCTGGGTGAAATTTTCTCTGGATAGTTTTTTTGATTAATTTTAGTGCTAAATCTGGTTTCTTGATGAAATCTTTATCCTTTTTACCTTCTGGTAAAGAATCAGCATGTTGATATAATTCTATATCTAATGGTAAACTTCTTACTCCATCGTATAGATGGGTTGTAACTGTAACAATTCCGTTATCAGTTTTGCCAATTTCACCAATATATTGTCGCCCAACTCCGTCAGTAAAATTTCCACTTTTTACGTGTCCAGAATCATCAACTATCAAGGTAAAACCATTCCTGATTCTTGTCTGATTACGTTTATTCATGATTTGTAGACGACGTTCATTTACATCATCTGTATTCCATTTAGATTTACCAACAAAATGATGAACATTATGATAAGAAGAGCCGACAATGTTATCAGTAATTTGGACAATATTTTTTCGTTTACTTTCCCCTAATAATCCGGCTAAATAACAACGAAACCCTGTTTTCTTAGCTTTATTCTCCCATAAATCATCAAATTTAAGGCACCACTTTTCAAAACATGGAGGCAAGGATTCGAGGGATATTTCTTTCACGAGCGATTCCGAGTCTAATTCAAGTACAAGTATGACTAGGTAGTTATTGTAGCTGATTTCCTCGCTCGCATTCCCAAAGTCCAGATAATAGCTAGATTTTCAGGAGCATGATCTTTATAGATCCGAGAAGCATCTTCATTAAAACTCACATCTAAAAATGGCACTCCATACGGCGACGCAGGTTCGCCGTCCGTGCCTCCCCAATGTAATTGATTCTCTATACACCAATGTTTTCTGATAGCAAGAGCAATTGCTTTATGATTATCAGCATTTAGGCTACTAATAAAATATCTTCTTTCTAGAGTATTTTTTCCTTTTTCAGTTCGTAAATAATCTACATAAGCTGGGGAATTTAAACCTTTCCATTCTCCTTTTGGGTCAATGTCTTGGTTAATATTGGTCAGAATTTGACAATATCTTGTTTCCTGTCGTCCCCGCTCATTTTCCGATTGCCGATATTCAGTTTTTATTAAACCTTTAAAATCATTAAGGATAGCTTGTTCAAATAGTTGTTCTACTCGCTCGTACAGACCGCCTTGGTTCTTCTTCAAAGCAATTACATAGTCCCCATTCTGCTCAATAATTTGTTTAATTATCTTCTTTTGACATCCTATAGCATCAATGGTAACAATACATCCTTTTAAGGATAAAACCTTTAAAAGTTCAGGTATGGCTGTAATTTCATTGGATTTATCCTCGACTTTTCTTTGTCCTAAAACTAAGCCATTATTTGTCGCCCAAGCACTAACCATATGAATCGCTGGCTTATCTTTCTTTTTATCATAAGAACCACGGAGAGTTTTCCCCTCAATTGCTACTATTTCTCCAAAAGTAATGAGACTAATTGATTCTATCCAGTTCAGAAAACATTGCTGTAATTGTTCTGGATTAAGCAGTGAAAAAACACGAGCAAATGTATCGTGAGAAGGAATTCCATTGGGTAATTCTAGAAACTTTTTTAACCATTTATACTTACATTGACCATATAATTCAATATCCTTCCACCCATCTGCACCGCAAATAACTGCACAAATAGTAATGGTAATAATATCAATTAATTTATGGCGTTTAGTTCTCTCTATTCTGGGGTCTTCTAGCTCGCTAAAATGGTCAGCAATCGTAATTTTGGGTCTGAGTTTCATTCCTCTAGAAATTAATCTTTTTGAAGATTATAGCGGTGTCGAACACTGGAGAACCAAAGGTTGGCGATCGCGCAGTGGTTAAATGCCGATCTCTTAAACAAAAATTCACATAACTAGCAATTTGTCAAGACCGTTAAGATGCGATTTCCCTACCATCGAACCCAAGCAGGACGATTCATTTTGGCGACTAACTTGCTCGATGAGCAGCGGTGGCCGAATGAGATGATTC
>JBFRWE010000029.1:0-12495 GCA_051439345.1 Xenococcaceae cyanobacterium | reverse complement strand
GGGTTTCGACTAGACCTGTTTTTGTTTTAAACTGTGAGATGGTTAATTCGATTGGAATAAAGTGCAGAATGGAAATCGGGCAAAAAGTAAAAATACATCGTTTGAGAGACCGTGTTAATAACAATGTTGCTAGTAAATTAGGCAAGGTTGGCATAGTTCGAGAGTATAAAATGACCGACGGTAGCGGTGTTGGTGTTGTTGTACAATTTGATGACAAGACAGCAACCTGGTTTTTTGAGGATGAGATTCAACCAGTAGGGTAGTCATAAAATAATAAATAAAAATATAAGCGGTGACAAACAAGAGGAATTAAAATTGATATGTCCCTAATTATTACTTTTTTAGGTAAGGGCGGTGTGGGTCGTACTACTGTAGCGATCGCTACTGCCAAGAAATTTGCTAGTCGTGGGGAAAAGGTCCTCTTGGTGGGGCAAGACCCCAGTCCCGCTTTTGGTTTACATTTAGGTATTAACCCCCAGCCAGAACCTCAAGAAGTTGCAGCTAATCTCTCAGTCGTCCAGATTCAAGCAACTACCCTACTAGAGCAAAATTGGTCAGAGGTTAAAAAACAAGAAGCTCAGTATTTGCGATCGCCTATACTCAAAGATGTTTACGGTCAAGAGTTGGGTATTCTCCCAGGCATGGATGAAGCTTTGGCTCTCAATGCCATTCGTGAATACGACCAAAATAATCAGTATGATGTAATTGTCTACGATGGTTCGGGCAATATCAATACTTTGAGAATGATGGGTATGCCAGAAATACTAAGTTGGTACATTCGCCGTTTTCGGGGTATTTTTGTCGAATCAGATATAGTAAAAGCTCTCTCTCCTTTTGTTCAACCAGTTACGAGTGCCATCCTGAATGTATCTTGGACGGCAGATAATTTTGCTCCCGAACAAACTAATCAAGCTAATCAATTACTAGAAAAGGGCAGGACTGCTTTGAGCGATCCTCAGAGGGTAATTGCCTATCTGGTAACTACCCCTAAACCTGATGCAGTAGCTACTGCTAAATATCTTTGGGGTAGCGCACAACAAATAGGCATGACAGTAGGTGGTGTTTTGCTTAATCAAGCAGAAATTACCGAATCTTTAGCTAATGAATTTAATCCTTTAAATATTACCTCTCTTCCCACTATTGCTGAAGCTGAGTGGCAACCCTTAGTAGATAGCTTACCTAGTTTTCGAGATGGTAAAGATGCACCTAGTCCAACTAAAATCGATTTGGCAGCCAAGAAAATCAAGATCTTTCTACCTGGTTTTGCCAAACAGGAAGTCAAACTAACTCAGTATGGACCAGAAATTACCATTGAAGCAGGAAATCAGCGTAGAAATATTAGTCTTCCCCCCGCTTGGAGTGGTCGTGCTGTGACAGGAGCGAAATTTCAGAATGGTTATCTGGAAGTAACCATCGGCTAGGTGACTTCCTCCTTCAGTTTTTATCCCACTCGCTCCCATCTCTCACTAAAAGAGAGAGACTTCTCGCTCGCAAGTTAAAAATTTAAAAGTTTATAAGTAATATAGATTATGTCTGACTCTTCTACCTCTAGTCAAACTAATTCCACCACAGAAAATCAAGATAATAGCAATAAAGGTTCTAAAGCTCGTCAATTACTGGGGATGAAAGGTGCAGCCGATGGAGAAACCTCCATTTGGAAAATTAGGTTGCAGTTAATGAAACCCATTACTTGGATTCCTTTGATGTGGGGGGTCGTCTGTGGTGCAGCTTCTTCTGGTTCTTACACTTGGTCAGTAGAAAATGTTCTCATAGCAGCAGCTTGTATGTTTATGTCTGGTCCTTTGTTGGCTGGCTATACCCAAACTATCAATGACTTCTACGATCGCGAAATAGATGCTATTAATGAACCTTATCGTCCTATTCCTTCTGGGGCAATCTCCATACCTCAAGTGGTAACTCAAATTCTGGTGTTACTCTTGGCTGGTATAGGCTTATCTTATCTTCTTGACCTTTGGGCAGGGCATGAATTTCCGATTATGCTTTGTTTAACTTTGGGTGGAGCATTCCTGGCTTATATCTACTCTGCACCTCCTTTAAAGTTAAAACAGAATGGCTGGCTAGGTAATTATGCTCTTGGTTCTAGTTACATTGCTTTACCTTGGTGGGCTGGTCATGCTTTATTTGGAGAATTAAACTGGACAATAGTTATTCTGACTCTAATTTATAGCTTTGCTGGGTTGGGTATTGCTGTAGTTAATGATTTTAAAAGTGTGGAAGGCGATCGCACTTTAGGGTTAAAATCTCTACCTGTAATGTTTGGTGTGACTACTGCTGCTTGGATTTGTGTTATTGCGATCGATGTTTTTCAAGCTGGTATTGCTGGTTATCTAGTTACCATCCATGAAAATATTTACGCGCTTATTTTGTTGTTATTAGTAGTTCCCCAAATCATTTTTCAGAATGTCTACTTCTTGCGCGATCCTCTTAAAAATGATGTGAAATATCAAGCTAGCGCACAACCTTTCTTAGTTTTAGGGATGTTAGTAGCTGGTTTAGCTTTAGGACACGCTGGAGTTTAGATTCAGTTAACAGCAACAAGTATATGGTCAAAATTGAAACCTGGTGTTTCAATAGAACTTGTCTTCTTTTGCACCTGCTGATAACTGATATGACCGAACTTTTACAAACCATTATTCAAAGCTTACAAGAGCTTATTGGTACAGCCATTAAAAATGTACCAGGTTTACTGAGCGGATTAGTAATTCTATTTTTGACACGCTATTTCGCTCAAATTAGCCAAAAAGTGGCAAATAAAGCTGGAGAAACAGCCTTAAGTAGTCAATCTTTGCAAATACTGCTTAATAAAACCACTTATGTCGGTACTTGGGCAGTAGGTATATTATTTGCTGGAGTAGTAGCTTTTCCTGGTTTAGACTTAGGGGATATTATTGCGACTTTGGGTATTGGTTCTGTTGCTATCGGTTTTGCCTTCCAGGATATTGTTAAAAACTTTCTGGCTGGCATTATTCTTTTAGTGGAAGAACCTTTCCGTATTGGTGATGAAGTAGCGATCGGTGATTATCAAGGCAGGGTTGAAAATATTAGCATCCGCACTACACAAATTCGTACCTACGAGGGAGAAAAAATCCTCTTGCCCAACGCTACAGTATTTACCGATGCTGTTAAAGTGAGGACTGCTTATGTTTCTCGACGTACAGATTTAGGAGTAGGAGTTGATTATAATACTCCCCTGCCAGAAGCTGCTGAAATTTTAAATAAAACTATTAAACGAGTAGAAGGCGTACTGAGTAATCCTGTTCCTGAAATAGATTTAGTGAATTTTGGCGATAGTTCGATCGATTTTGTGGTTCGTTATTGGACATATCCAGCCCAAAAAGAAGTTCGTCATGTGCAAACCAGAGCCATGATAGCCATTAAAAAAGCCTTGGATGAGGCAGATATTAATATTCCCTATCCTATTCGCACTCTCTATCATTACGACCAGGAAAAGTATGACGACTACATGCCTAAATCCCCTCAAGAAAATAATAATGATTTTAACTAGTTGAAGATGAGCGAATCTCTTGCCATAGTGACAAATACTGTTTTTCTAGATCGGGAGAAAGATTTTCTAGAAAATCACTTTGAGGCAAAACTGCTAAACTAGATTTGACAAAATAGTTATTTTGCAGATTTTTGGGTAAATTTGCCGATCGACCTTTGGCTAGTGCAGGAGAAATAGCATTAGTAAATAGAGAGATTTGATTCGCTGCTTTTGGTTGCCAACAAAAATCGATCCAGCGATCGCCCAAAGGCGATTTTTCTTCATCCATAGCAACTGATAAATAGTTAGGTTGAACCCATAAATCTGTCCAGAGGGAAGTTCCCGACTTCGGTACCACAATTTTGAGTTCGGAGTAACGTTTGAGTAAAGGTAAAATATCTGTAGACCAACCAACAGCCACCCAAGTGTCTCCTAAAATTAGAGATTGTAAATAATTAGTAGAACTGTAAAATTTGACTTGTTTGTGTAATGCTTCCAGTTCAGATTTTAAAGTAGATACTTGAGTTAAGTCACTAGTGTTGTAGGAGTATCCTAATTTTTTCAAAGTTAAGCCGATTACCTCTCTTGGTTCATCTAATAGAGAGATACGTCCTTGTAATTCTGTTCGCCACAAATCAGACCAATCTTGTAGTGTCCAACCTAAGCCTTTAAACTTATCACGACGATAGGCAATAATTGTATTTCCCCAGCGATAGGGTGCACCATATATTTTTCCTTCACAGTCTATTTCCCCTTCAGAGTTTCTCCTCACTAATGTTTGCCAAGCAGAAGGTAGTTGATGCCAGTTTTTTAACTTAGAAATGTCAAAAGGTTGAATCAATCCTTGTTTAATAGCACTTGATAATTGATAATCACTCAAAGTTACTAAATCGGCGATTGTTTCCGTTCTTTTGAGCATATCTAGCCAAATATTTGGCTCTTTACTTTGATTATCAGTTTGTTGCTGCCAACTTTCTAGTAAATCAAATAATTTATTTAATTGACTTTTTGGGGCAAAATTAAGTTTTGTTCCCTTATTGAGAGTTTGGCGAAAATCATTGAGTAATTGAGGGGGAACTGAACCCTGGAGCAAAAGGACTTTGAGGATTTTCTGTTGATCGCTACAACCAGAAATAAATTGTCCTGCCATTACAGTTGCAGCACTTTTTAACAAAAAAGAACGGCGATTAAGCATAAATCGAATTGGGTTTAAGAATTAAATTGTATAGGTAATAGTCTTTTTTCGTTCGATTAAAAATATTTTAATTGATATTCAAATTATAAAAAATCATTGTTTTTTTAAATCTTTTCTTGATGGAAAATAATTTATTTTTCACTTTGCTCAAATAATAAACTTTTAGTCCAAGAGGAATTGTTAAATGAATCAGGAATAGTACAGGATTTTTGTTTATAGCTTCTAGCATAGGAGGTAAGACAAAATTAAACCCTTGTTAATCCCATGGATGCACTACAAATACAAATCAGTGAATTGAATCAAAAAGTCGATCAATTACATAAATTAATAGAAAGAATTAGCGCGCAAGTAAATGCTCTCACAGCAGAAAACGAAAACCGTCCCGAAAGCTCCGCTTATTCTTCATTGTCGGTTATTTCTCCTATGATGTCTCATTCTTCCTCAATTTATGGAGAAAGGCAAACTTCTTTTACTCACAAAGACATTTTAGTAGATGATGGCAGCGAGCAAAGTCATATGAATTCTACCAAAGAACAAGATTTATCCCCAGATATCCAGATTCGTAGGTTAACAGCCCAACTTACTGCTGCTTATAATCGCATTGCTTCTTTAGAAGAGCAACTGCTAGCTAGCAGAATTAGATCTTAGATGGCAATAACGAAAAAAAAGTGTTTCAACAGCTATTAACAATTGTGTGGGAGTCCATCCTTGCTTTAGATGAGCAGCAATAGCGCATCCTCCAGCACCAACTCCCTCTTTTACGTATCCTTGCTCATAAGCACGGAAACTAGAAGAGCTAGAAGTAGAAAAGTTGAGTCTTGCTGCTAAGAGAGAAACTCCATCGATTAATTTAGCTAGTCCGATAGTATCTCCTGTCGAGTCTTTTGCTACCCAAGAAGTAGTACCTACTACAATTTGCTCTAATTGAGCAGGGAGAGAAAAATAATTAACAATTGCTTGGATTAGTGCATACACTGCCAACATTTGTGTACCCCCTGCCAACATTACACCCGTTGTTTTACTAGCAGCGATCGCCATTCCTGCAGCTACAATTTGCATGGGATCGCCTACTGCTGCTACTAATCTCATAGGGTCTACTCTTTCAATCCTTTCCAGAGAAAATAATTCCGCTTGTTGTAATCCTGCCATCACCACAGACCATTTTTGAGCATGATTACATTGAGGATGGCTACTATTCACTTTACCCACAGCTTTTATTCCTAAACCAGTCAAAATGGCTAAAGCAGTTGTTGTTCCACCAACAACGCACTCTCCAATAATTAGATATTCTTGGGTTTTGGCTAGCTTTTCTCCCCATCTTAAACCTTGCTCAAATAGATATCTGACGGTAGAGTAGGGCAAAGCCTGTCCACTAGTAAGACATTGAGCAGGAAGACCACTCAAGTCAATATTTGGTACTGTGAGTGGGTGGGGTAAACCAGCATTCAATAAATGTACAGGTACAGCCAAAGACTCAACCACGGCACGGGAGATAAAGACTGGAGAAGCCCCTGCTTTGAGTATGGGCAAAGGATGCTTTGGATTTGATTTAGCTCCACAGTACAAAAATTCAGCGTCAGCAACTGCCGTATACTCTCTATCTTGAGGAGTAGCCCCTGCTGCGGAAATCCCAGGAATCAAACCAGTAGCTGTAAATCCTAAAATGCAAGCAAAAGTAGGAGAACAACCTTGATATTGTTTTAACCATTTATTTCCTGAGCTAACCTGAGTATAAACTTGAATCATGATTACTAAATCGCTACTTACTACTCCTTAATCCTGTACAGACGTTTCATGAAATGTCCTCTACTTACTTGCTACTCACCAGTAGAGAAAAGGCATGCCTTTTCTCTACATCAATAACTACTTAAATTAATAACCCAATAATACTTGTACCCATTGAGGGGGACGAGAAATAGGATTACCAAGACGATCTAAAAGTATTAAGGCAACTAGATGTACTGCAAATAAATAAATCAAATTATTAACGATAATCATGATTAAAGCGAGGATCTGAATCAAAACGAAACTAGGTTGAGTTAACAAACCTAGCTTGATAAAAATCCAATCGGTCAATTCTGTAATTTGAGTAATTACATAAACCCAAAGGTCTTCACCCAAGAGAATAGAGAATAGCCAAAAGCGAAAAAATAAACCTAAAGTCCCAATTATAGTTCCCACTGCTATGGAAAATTCCCAATTAACACCCCTGCGCCAAAAAGTCCCTAACTGTACACCCATCAGACCATAAGGCATGAGAAAAACAATACTACGAGTAGGTCCCATCAAAACAGACAAAAGTAATCCAGATACCAATGCGGACATCCAAGAAGCGCGAATACCCCTCCTAAGATAGACTAAAGCAATAGGAATCGGGAAAAAAATCTTCAGCACTGGCCCTAGAGGGAAATAATAATCGATTAACCAAATTAAACTAGCAGTACTAGCTAAAAAGGCAGTCTCAACTAAGATAATGGTGTTAGTCTTAGTTGAGAGCGATCGCTGAGTATTCGTTTGGAGGGTAATGGTTTTTTTGGAGGAGTTTAAATTAAAATCATCTTCGTCAATCCAATTAGTCTCTTCTTCCAAAGAATCAGAAATTGAAGCTGGTAATTTATCTTTTTTGTCATCTATAGACATAAGGCAATTATGTGAGCAGTAAAAATAGTTAACTTCATCCCTTAAGTAATTGTATTCTCTAAAGCAAGTACATCAGGAATGTGAAGTAAATCCGCATCTCTTTTGATTAATCCTTTCTTTTCCAGCTTGGTTAAAACTCTAGTTACAGTTTCCCTGGCTAATCCACTCAGACTGCTGATTTCCCGATGAGGTAAATTGGGAATTTCTGTACCTTTTTCTCCTTGTTTGCCTTGTCCTTCTACTAAAAACAAAATTGCATCTGCTACACGGGAAATGCTATTTGCTTCTCGTAGTTGTAATCTGCGGTTAACTTGACGTAATCTTTTTGCCATTAACTGTGCTAAACGCATTCCCGCTAAAGGCTCTGTAGTAATCAAATCGACGAAATCTTGAGAAGGGATACGACCTATTTCTGTATTAGTCAGAGTAATGGCATCTGTGGAGCGAGGCATTTTATCTAAAGCAGCCATTTCGCCAAAAATTTCCCCTTTGCCAATAATATTGAGCGTAACTTCTTTGCCATCTAGATTGTAAGTTCTAATTTTTACCCAGCCTTCGATAATAAAATAAACAGACCCTCCCCAATCATTTTCCAGAAGAATTATTTGATTAGCAGGATGAGTCAATGTTACAAAATGATTTCCCGCCTTTTGCAATTTTTCTGCTGGTAATCCTTCCAGAAAAGGAACAGATTGAAGAATTGGATCGAGTTCAATATTTTGTTCGATTTGTCTGAGTTGCTCTTCCATAACATATCTTAAGTAGAGAGAATATACCCTTTTTAGCATTAGTTAAGCTAAATTCTGCCGAGTGTATTCTTGAGAGTTTTATTAGATTTATTCCCAATCATAATCAATCAAAATGCTAAATAGTGAAAAGCCTTAAGATACTCAACCTGCGCTCGAATTATTAAGTAGCTGAACATATATTTACTTTCTGACTTTTTCTGTCTTAGTCTTGACAGGGCAATTAACTTTGTTTAATTTCTCCCTCGTTTCTTAGAGAATCAGTATTAACCGCAATCAAGACACAAAAACTTCATATCCAAATTGTTCTGCTTAAAGATTTAATAAAGTGTGCTTCCAAGACTTTCTTAGGGTAATTAATATTGCGTAAAATTACCCGTAATAAATACTTATCTTTTTGTACAAAGTAAATCACCAATAATCTATATATATTAAATATAAAGTTTATGACTTTTTCTTCTAATGCTCAGATGATGCCTGCTCAAGCCCTGAATGTTAATCAAGAATGGCAAGTTCACCCTTCAGTATTAAGTAAAACAAAACGCTTAATTGATATTGCTGGTGCTTTACTAGGTTTGACTATAACTACTATTCTCGCTGTTCCCATTGCTCTGATTATGCAGTTAGACAGTCCTGGACCAGTTTTATATAGTCAACTGCGTTGTGGTCTTAATGGTAAACCCTTCCGTATTTGGAAATTTCGCTCTATGGTTGTAGGGGCAGATCAAAAGCAACATTTAGTTAAAAACCAAGCCAAAGGTCACATTTTCAAAAACGAAAATGATCCTCGTATTACCAGGTTCGGCAGTTTTTTGCGTCGGACTAGCTTGGATGAATTTCCTCAATTCTGGAATGTGTTGAAAGGAGATATGAGCTTGGTGGGAACTCGCCCTCCTACTCTTGAAGAAGTTTCCCAATATGAAAAACACCACTTTAAGCGTCTTCAGGTTAAACCAGGTCTTACTGGAGAATGGCAAGTAAAAGGACGCTCTAGTATTATAGATTTTGAAGAAATAGTCAGAATGGATCTAGACTACCAACAACAATGGTCTAGAGCATATGATTTATACCTTATTGTTCAGACAATTAAGGTTGTGTTGGCTAAAAAAGGAGCTTATTAAAACTCTTTGTTAGTTTCTAGCTCTAATGTTATCTACTTTTCTGGTATCGTTTACGATACCATTTTTTTATGATTAGATTGTATTTAATGTATTTTGTGCAACATTTAACCTTATCAAAGCTCGTGACTAGCTTATCAAATGTATAGCATCACTAGAAAAAGTGATGGCAGTTGCCTGCAAAGCACGAATCATAATATTTCGTGCGCCATTGGCATCTCTAGAAGCTCTGTATCCACAGTGAGGGCATTTAAAAACTTCTGAAGCTCCCAGTTTTTCGTGAATAGTTCCACATTTTGGGCAAGTTTTAGAGGTGTAAGACTCGTTACATCTAACCACAAGGCAATTATTTCTAGCTGCCATTTGGGTTAGGTGCTGTGCAAATTTAAAATGACTCCAGGTAAGCATATTTCTAGCCGTTTTAGCTCTAATTTTTCTTTGCTGCCTTAAAACCATTTGACTAGTTTCAAACGTGGGCAGAAAAATAACCTTGTAGTTGTTGACCAAGAAAGAAGATACTTTATTATGTAAATCTTTGACTAGATTTTTAATCTTTTCTCTAATCCGATTAGATGCCTGGCGTTGCTTGTATCTTTGCCTTTTAGATTTTGATTTAGAGATTTTACCCATCAGTTGGTCAAGATGCGTACATAATCTGTTGATTCGTCCGATATCTTTCTTGCCAACCTCTAAAATAGTTTCGCTATCATAGCCCGTAAGAAAGGCGCGAGAACCAGGATCTAAAGCAATAACCTTACTTTCCTGGGTTGCCTCTGTTGGGATATATTCAGGAAAACAACCGTACCATTTGCCTTTTTGATACACTAACTGAGTACCATAAATACATTCGGTTGGTATTGGTTGAACCGTAGTAAAAGGCAGCTTTTTGGTAGTTTGGGCATACCAAGTTCCTTTCTTGTAGTTACCAACTTTGAATTTGATTACCTGGGAATAAGCACGACAAGATTTAAAGTTGCCATCACCACCATTTTTCTTAGCTTGCCAATAAGCATCTCTCGCATCTGCTACTGCTTCTTGTAATTGATGCCCTGGCAGTTGCTTAACCCATTCTGGACGTTCGCTGTTTCTAGCTTGACTTTGCAGGCTGTAGACACTGTCAGTGCATCCACCTTTAAGTCTAGCTATTGTCCAGTTATATATCCAGCGATAAGCAGCTAGCCAGCGTTTCCAAATACGATGTAGCTCTTTACAAGGATATACCCTGATCTTCTTGACACTGTTTGGTGTCAACTTGAGCGTCTGGTTTCGACTCTTTTTCTTGTATGCTTTTGGTGACTTCGCTTTTAGATTTTCGCAATCCGTAAAGCCTAGAAGAGAAACAGTGGAGGATGGACAGGATATCTTCAACGAGTTCTTGCTCTGGAGACAATTTACGTTCATTGAGAACCACGAGTTCGCATTCACCTTGCTTACAGAGCCACTCAATAAGTGGAAATCCAAATCTAACGAGTCTATCCGAGTAAGCGACGACAAGCTTGCCGATATCGCCTTGGTATATTCGTTCCAATATAGAGAGCAGTTTTCGCCGTTTAAAATTGAGTCCTGAGCCAATTTCTTTAACCAGTTCTCCTTCTGGGTACTTTGAGCATAGAAATTTAACTTGTCGCTCCAAGTCATCTTTTTGAGAATGGGTAGAGACTCTTGCATAGAGGACAGTGGGCTTAGCATTCGCTGCCTCGTATTCTTCAAGGCAAAATCTTCTTTGCCCTCCTGGGGTTCTAATTGATTTGATTTTGCCTTCTTTGTCCCATCTTCTAAGAGTGCTAATTGAGACTCCAAGATATTCGGAGGCTTTTGCTGGGGTAACATACTTCATGTCATATCTCATTATATCTTCTGATTGTAGCAGATATGATCAGGTATGAAGACGTTTAGCTAAAGATTTTGCTATTTATTGCGCCTCGGCAGAAAGCGATCGCCCTTTTAAAAGACTCCCAACTTAATCTAACTGATATTGCTCACCAATTAGGCTATGCAAATTCTGCTAATTTTTGTCGTGCCTCTAAACGATGGACTAATTTTTCCCCTGGATATTTTCGTCAGCAGCATATTTCTTCAACAAATTGGCGTGAAATGACAAGAAATCAAAAATAATTATTTTAATTTTCCACGATCGTGTTGCACTTACCCTAAGATACATGGCGACTTGAATTAGATAGAGGTTCAAAGTGAATGTCAATAAAATCATTGACTCGCCTTGTTACTGGGGCAATCTCAATACCGTTACTTATTTTGTTCTCCCATGAGGGACTACAAGCTCAAACTGACTCAGAATGTGATCGCTATGCAAGAGAAACGGCTGAGCGGGAAGAAGGTGGAGTTATTAGAAAAGGAGTTGAAGGAGCTGCCAAAGGAGCAATCATTGGCGCTATTTTTGGTGATGCTGGAGATGGAGCTAGAGCTGGGGCTACTATTGGCGGAATCAGCGGTGGTGTCACCAAAAAATCCAGGCGGGAAGAAGCTTATAACGAAGATTATCAAGATTGCATGAACAACCAAGGTTAATAGAAAGGTTGATTCTCAAAAATATTTAGTTAGTAATTATTCACAAGGAAAAATACACTCATGATTGGCAAGAAATTAAGTTTTAGTTTGCTTCTAGCTACATTGACTATATGCATAGTTAAAGCACCTGTACAAGCTCAATATACAGAGGAAATTTTGGATATCAGCAAACTGACTTGCGCTGATTTTTTAAAGTTGTCTAAAGATCGCGAAAGTACGATCACCTATTTGTATGCCTACGTTAGTGGCCAGAAACGTCAACCGATTATTAACGCCTCATCTGCCGCAGCAACCACTGATAAGGTTGTTGATTATTGCATTGCTAATACTGAAGCAAATTTACTTGAAACATTTAATCAATTTCATTAAGCTAATTTAGGAGAAGCTATTCAACCATGAAAAACACTTTGCTCCGTGGGGTTCCTGGCAATCTGTCTAATTCCAACCTGATTGCCATGGGAATTTCCCTAATAGCAGCTTATCTTGGACTTTTTAGCGGACATAAGTCCTTCAGCAAAGAATTAGTTCTTTTCTTACTCTTTTTAAATGGTTTGGATTTGAGTTTAGTATTGCTCAAGGGCAAAACCTTGGAACATTACAAACAGACTATTACTGGCTTTTTACGATCGCCAAAATTTATCGGTGTTGATATTTTTCCCGCTTTACTTATTGCCGAATTTATCTATGGACCCTTTCTCAAGGGATTCTTTTTAGAACTCATGGCATTTATTGCCACCTATTTGGTATTTAGAACCGTGAGATTAA
>JBFRWE010000028.1:0-5607 GCA_051439345.1 Xenococcaceae cyanobacterium | reverse complement strand
ATGAAAAAGCACCAACTAGATTTGGTTGGAATCATGAAGGATTAAGCTCCAGATTAAAACCAGTTTTACCTGACGATATCGATTGGGATGGAATAGCCAAAGCGACCGAGCCTAATCTCGACGCTCTCAACCCCACCCTAGAGTATGGCTGTGATATCCAAGATCTGCCCAAATCAGTCAAAAAAATGATGAATGACTCAGATCATAATACAGCAGGACGGATTGAAGCTGAAACAATCAAGCAATGGATTCTACCTTTTTTAAATATTCTCTCTGGTGAAGCTGGTTATTTAAGTAAATCTGGTGGGGTGCTAACTATTACCGTACCCGATTCTAGATTAATTGATATTGCCCATGCTGCATCTAAAAATATCTTTTTGGATGCTACGGGACATTTACCCGATTTAGCTAAATTACTGGCTATTTCTTTCAACCAAATCGAACATATAGCAGTTAAACCGAGTAAGGGAGCTAACACCAAGATTATACAAGTTGTTGGTCTGGGCAGGTTAGGTATAGGTCGAGGAAAACACCAAGAGCGTCAAACAGCAGCCATAACCAAGGCTTTAGAAGAGAAACATCCTGGTATTAGAAAGATTGCTTTTAAGAAATTTGCCAAGGCATCAGAAGATTTACGCTGGTTTATCGAATCTCGCGGGGCTAATGATGCCGAACGAGATAAGGCTTTGATTTTAGAAGGCATTCCTACACCCAATCTTGAAGCATTAGCTGCTGAGTTTACTTGTCTCTATGGTCGCGTTCCCCCAGGGGGGACTACTAAAGTTAAATATAAAATCGATATTACCAACCTGGGTTTACCAAAAGTTGGTAGCCCGTATCTAGAAGTAAACGAATCAGTAGACCCTGATTTTAGAGCCTTTGTCAGACGTAAAATCTTATCTGCCATCCGTCAGGCGATTGGCAGATTGAGAGCCAATCGCCGGGAAGGAGAAGAACTAATTATTTATATCTTGGGCGATTATCCCTTAGATTTTCCCGTTGAGTTGGTCAAAGCTGTTGATATTACTCCCGAAGCTGCTAGCAAAATGGAACAATTTGAGATGGCACTTAAAAAAGCTATTGCTCAATTAAAAACTGAAGGTCAAAAAGTCACCCAAACGGCTTTAGCCAAGATTACGGGTTACTCACAGGGTTATATCTCACGGTTTAAAGAACTATTACTTTTACTATTAGAGTCCTTTAATAGCAAAAGTAATAATTCTGCTCCCCCTCCTGACCCACCCTCTGATGATGTGGTCTGGTTGGCCAAAGAGTACCTACCTTTGGCTCAAAACGAGCAGTTGTTAGAGGAGATCTTTAATTTTTCAGAGGTATTTACTAAGCACAACTTCCTGTTTTTGTTCGATTTGATACCTTTTCATCTCAAACAGGACTTATTTTATTGGTTGTTGGCAATACAGCCAGAGAGTCTGAGCGAGCAAATTGTTGTGGCGACATGATGAATTATATAAATCCTATACAAGACCCCCTACGTTTTCTCTCGGGGAACAACCGACTTACTCAAGATATCTTTTATTTACCCTAGAGATTGATTGAAAAACTATCGTAATAACTGTGGCAACTGGAGTAAAAATTGTTTTTGAGCATCCCGAAGTTCGGCGGTAGGACGTACGAATTGAATAATGGAAATGGCTTGTTCAGGGAGTTCACCCTGAGCCACTAAATAGGCAGCAAGCAAAGTTCCCGTTCTGCGGTTGCCATGCTTTACAGTGAACCACCACAGGCTGATTATTCTTCGTAACACTTCACAGTACAGATACCCTACCCGAAAATTTATTTGGCCAAACTAACTGATAGTACTTAAATACCAGCTCTGGAGTATGTCTCTGGTATATCTCTCATATATCTCTGATATACTTTTGGTATATCTGAAGTATGACGATTTGCTAAATTGATTACACAGTATAGCTTTTAGCCATTTTTGCCTAAAAAATCGGGCAATTTTATTGCACCACACAACCCGCCACTCTCTGGACGCGCATGAGCCAACAATTTTTCTTCTCTTGTACATCGTATGTCATTAATTAGTTACACAACTGCGAAATGCAATCGTAGTTGTTTGGTTTCAAACGCAATAATCTTGTAGCAATATATGCTTAATTATTTTTCGTAACAAACTAGTGTTAAATTTAGATCTCGTGTTAATCTCAAACTAATAGGTTACTTCCCAACCAAAATACTTAACTGACACTCAACCCATACAATCTATTCACAACTTTCTGGTCATGCTTGTGTTCTTCAGCACCAGCTAGTAGCGCTCGTGCTAGTGGCTAGTCGCTAATTACTTTTGAATGCGTGAATGCATGAATGCATGAATGCATGACTTAACTCAGTAATGCTCAGTATCAATACTGTTACTTCAGGCATCAGAGAAAAAGAGGAATATTACACTGAAGATGAATCCTTAGCCAAATCTAAGGATGAATATTATACTGAGTCTCAATCTGTCAGTAAGTCTCAAGAAACAACAAAAACTCAGAATGCCAAAGCCAAACTTACTCAAGCTGTTGCGTATGGAAAGGGTGCAGCCGAGTTAGGTTTAGAAGGGAACTTCACCTCATATGATTTTAAATCTTTGTTTTATGGGTTTAAGCCAAATTCACAAGAGCGCATCAGAGGTTATAGACCCGACTCCAATACTCAAGAACGTCTGGCGGAAGATTTAACTTTTTCTGCTCCCAAGAGTGTCTCGATGACTCTTCATCTCAATCAAGACTATAGATTGTTTGACGCTCATACTGAAGCAGTAAAAGAAGTCTTAGATGAAGTTGAGAAAAGATATATACAAACTAGAATTCAATTTCTAGGCGAGCGCACAGTCGTAAATACTGGGAACTTAACTGCTGCTCTAATACCTCATCACACCTCCAGAGACGGGGATATGCAGCTTCATACCCATGCGGTAGTTTTTAACGGAACTAAGGGAGCAGATGGAAAATGGCGGGCATTACATAATGATGCGATCGCGTCGCAAGAATGGCTCGGTCATCTATACCAACAGAAATTAGCCCACAAAGTCCAGCAATTAGGCTATTCCATCTACGAAACTAAAAATGGTTTTGAGTTAAAGGGTATTTCACAAAAGGATATTCAAGTATTTAGTAAGCGTTCTCGTGCGATCGTTAATCAACTCCGACAAGAAGGCAAAGAAGTTAATCACTCCAATCGTGATGAAGCTGCTTTAACTACTCGCAAAGCTAAAAACATCGCTTTCTCTCTTACTGAATACCAACAACAATGGCAACTTGAAGCAATTGCTAACAACATAAAAGCACCGCTCCCCCAATCTACTCCTATTGTTCTAAGTGCCAAACCCACTGCATCTCAAGTCTTAAAGGGTGCGATCGCCCATCTGAGTGAACGGTCAGTTTCCTTATCTAGAGAAGACATTTATAAATATGTTTATCGTTCTGGGATAATAAATTTTAAGTTATCAGAACTAGACCATGAGATTCAAAATAATAAACAACTTATTGCTTTAAACCCCAACAAGTTCACCACAGTTGAAGCCTTAAAGAGAGAGATTAAGACTGTTAAGCAATGGATGAAGGGTCAGGATAAATCTGCACCACTGCTGTCTAATCCCAATTTAGAAGAGACCTTGCTTAATGCAGGACAAAGAGAGGCGATCGCCCGTACTTTGCAATCTACAGATACTCATCAAATTATTCATGGACTATCTGGAGTAGGTAAAACTACAGCATTAGGAGTTTTAAGAGAACAACTAAAAGGAACTGGGATTGAAATTAAAGGTTTTTCTCCTACTATTGAAGCTGCTGCCAAGTTACAAGAAGAACTTAATATTAAAACCAATACCGTCGCCCATTTAGTTTTAAGTAAGCCCAAGAATAAGCCTAAACAGCTTTGGATTATTGATGAAGCTGGTATGATGAGTGCTTCTCAAATGGAAGCGATCTCATCTAAAGCCGAATCTGTTAAAGCCAGAATCTTATTAGTAGGAGACAGAGGACAAAACTCTAGTGTTGAAGCTGGTAGTCCTTTGAGGTCATTAATAGATCATGGTGCGACTACTCACAGTATTAGTCAAATTCAGTAGATCGAAAAAGAAATTAAAACTGCCTTTTATAGTTCATATGAACTATAAAACAACTAAGATTCAAGACAGTAATTCAGATGTAATATAATTAAAACTTAGGTTATATCTAAAAATGTGTTAAATCTTGAAAAACCAACTTGAACAACTTGTTTTAACTGACGAAGAAACTTTAACTGAAGTAGTAAATTGTCTAGCTGAACATATCCCAATAAATTCAACGGGAGCAGGAGACCCTGAAAATTTATTTAAAATTTTAGTAAGAGCAGCAAGTAAACAAGATACAATAGAAAATACATCTAAAGAATTAAAAAAGGCAACTTCTGGAAATAATATTAGATATCATCTTAGTAAAATATCTGACTTTAAACAATTAGAAAATCAACTGAATTCAGCCCTCAAGAATAAAATCCCTAAAGGATTAAAGGAAAAGAATTTAGTTGTAGCAATTGACCTAAATTTAATTCCCTATTATGGCAAACCCCAGGATTCTGAAAAGCCATATATTTATCGAAGTAAAGCTAAAGATGGAACTTGCTCATTCTATGCTTATGCTACCCTATATACGATTAAAAAGGGCAAGAGAGTTACTTTAGCCATTAGAGGCGTTCGATGGCAAGATACTAAAGTTGCTATTTTGACTTATCTTTTAGCAGAATTATCTAGTTTAAAAATTAAAGTAAAAAGACTTTATTTAGATCGGGAATTTTTTAGTATTGCAGTTATTCGATGGCTCCAAGCTTTAGATATACCTTTAATCATGCCAGCAATTAGGCGAGGCAAAAAAGGAGGAATAAAACAGTTTCTCAAAGGAAGAAAAAGTTATAAAACGAATTATACTATGTCCAGAACTAAAGAAGATTTTGTGACTTTTGAACTCTGGATCATTTGTAAATATAAAAAAGGGAAAAGAGGACAAAATGGAATCGCATATTATGTCTATGTTACTCATAAAATTACGACAAGCTTGAGTCATATTCATCAATGCTATCGTCAACGATTTGGAATTGAGACTAGTTATCGACTGAAAAACTTATGTCGAATTAGAACTACTACAAAAAAACCAACTTTAAGATTATTATTTGTTGGTATTTCCTTTTTGTTAGTTAATATTTGGGTTAATTTATTGTGGAGGAAAATCAGTCATCCTCGAAGAGGAGGAAGATTGATTTATCGAAAATTATTTCCTTTAAAACAAATGCTTTCTTTCTTGAATCAAGCTGTTGAAGGTATTTTTGAGGTAGTAGAAGATGTTTATATTCCTCTAGAATAAACTCCTGAGCATTTAGGCTACTGTAATATAATTATAACTTATTCAATTTGGTTCTCTTCAGCTGGCGATCGCTTATCTGAAAATGATTTTTCGATCTACTGAATTTACTAAGTGAGATCCGAGCTTCATCGGGAGCATTATTGGCCTATGGCATACTAATATTTACTGGTGCCTTTGTGTCTCAGCTCTCATTCACCTCAATGATCCTTTCGTCTTTGTTATTCCTTTCCTATGGCTTATCTAGATTTGCGAGTATAGT
>JBFRWE010000027.1:0-10258 GCA_051439345.1 Xenococcaceae cyanobacterium | reverse complement strand
TAGTAGCTAGTGCTGCTGCTCAACTTCACGCTAAAGTAGCTTTAGTAGAAAAAGATAAACTAGGTGGGGATTGTCTTTGGTATGGTTGCGTTCCTAGTAAATCTCTAATTCATGCAGCGAGAGTGGCCTACGAGGTAAAACATGGCTCTCGTTTTGGTATTCATACCCATCCTCCAGAAATCAATTTTGCCCAAGCTAATGGACACGTACAAAAAGTCATTGCTGCTATAGAACCCCATGACTCACCAGAAAGATTTCGTGGTTTAGGAGTAGAAGTTATTTTTGGTTCTGGTAAATTTATCGATGAGCGCACCTTTGAAGTGAATGGTAGACAGCTAAAAGCTCGTAATTTTGTGGTTTCTACTGGTTCTCGCCCTGCTATACCCCCTGTTGCTGGACTAAAAGAGGCAGGTTTTCTGACTAACGAGCAAGTTTTTTCCTTAACCGAACGTCCTGAGTCTTTAGCTGTTATTGGTGCAGGGCCTATTGGCTGTGAATTAGGACAATCCTTTCATCGTTTAGGTTCTCAGGTGACGATTCTTTCTAGTCGCGATCGCATTATGCCTAAAGAAGAACCAGAAGCAGCAGCAGTAGTAGAACAACAGTTGTTATCTGAAGGAATTGATATTGTTAAAAATGCCCGCGCTGAGAAGGTAGAAGTAATCGATGGGAAAAAGCATCTTTGGGCAGGAGGAAAGGAAATTATTGTCGATGAAATTTTGGTTTCTGCGGGAAGAAATCCTAATGTAGAATCCCTTAATCTGGAGGCAGCAGGGGTTGAATACGACAAAAAGGGCATTAAAGTTAACGAAAAGCTACAGACTACTAATAAACGTATTTATGGTTGTGGGGATGTTATTGGTGGTTATCAATTTACTCATGTTGCAGGTTATGAAGCAGTAGTAGTAATTCAAAATGCTCTCTTTTTCCCAACTAAAAAGGCTGACTATCGAGTTATTCCCTGGGCAACTTTTACCGAGCCAGAATTAGCCCGTGTTGGTTTAACCGAGAAGCAAGCTAGAGAAAGGTATGGCGATGATATTTATATACTTAAGCAAGATATGAAAGGAGTCGATCGCGCCCAGGCAGAAGGTGCTACTAATGGTTTTGCCAAAATTATTACTACTGGTAAAGGAGAAATTCTCGGCGCACACTTAGTAGGGGCATCAGCAGGAGAGTTAATTCACGAAGTTGTCCTGGCTATGTCTAATAAGTTACCTGTTTCTGCCCTTAGTGGTATACATATTTATCCTACTCTCTCGGAAGTGAATAGTAAGGCAGCTTTACAGTTAAGTAAACAGAAATACGCTAAAAATGATTTTTTACAGAATTTATTGCCTAAAATATTTAAATTCCTCCGTTCTTTTTAAAGTAAGGTGGGCAATGCCCACCTTACAATACAGTGTTAATCTAACCTCTTATAATGCTGACGTATTTGTTTAGTAATCTTTTTCCATTTAGATTTGCTATTTAATTGTTTAAGCTGCTTTTGTTTTTGGTTGAGGTAGTCTAGTTCTTTGTGCAGCTTTTGGTAATTGAAAAAGCGTTGTTCGTCAAGTATTCCCTGCTCGATCGCGTTTTGTACTGCACAATCAGGTTCGTAACTGTGCTGACAATTGCGAAAACGACACTTTTTAGCTAACATCTCAATATCTGTGAAGGTTTGCTCGACACTACTTTCCGTTGCCCAAAGTTGGATTTCCCGCATCCCAGGAGTGTCGATAATTACTCCACCACCAGGCAACACAAACAACTCTCGATGAGTGGTAGTATGTTTGCCTCGATCGTCTCCCTGTCGAACAGCTTGAACTTTTTGACGTTCTTCCCCCATCAGGAGATTAGCGATCGTTGATTTACCTACCCCAGAAGAGCCAAGCAGGGCAACAGTCATACCAGGCTGGATGTATTTTGTTAGTTCATCAAGTCCCTGATGCAAAACTGCACTTAAGACAATAATAGGAACACCAGGAGCAATAGCTGCTACTTCAGAAACACACTGTTCTACAAAAGGGCAAGTGTCGGCTTTATTCAAGACAATAGCTGGATTTGCGCCACTTTCCCAGGTAAGAATTAAATAACGTTCAATCCGTCTCAAGTTGAAGTCATTGTCTAGTCCAGATACTAAAAATACCGTATCTATATTGGCAGCAACAATTTGCTCTGAGGTCTTTCCTCCTACTGTTTTCCGAGAAAATTTACTTTTTCTGGGCAGAATATCGTAAATTATTGCACTTTGCTCATTCTGTTTGGTTTTAATAACTACCCAATCCCCAATAGCAGGAAAATCTCCGCCATCAGTTATCTGATGCCTGAGTTTTCCAGAGATTTTAGCGCACAAATAGCCCAACTCACTGTAAAGAGTATATTCTCCTCTGTAATCCAAAGTAATCCTCCCCACAGAATAGCCATCTTGTGCATAGGGTTCAAAACTGGAAGCTAAGGAACTATTCCAGCCTAATAATTCTAAATTCATTTGTAGATTCCTAGGTTGTGAAACTGGTTTAAGGCTCACAAAGGAATCTCACTCATATTACTGCGCCTTTTGGGCTAAAGTAATGAGTAATAAGTAATGAGTAAAGACCCGAAGTTGGGATCAAATAGGGAGATTTCCTCCACAATTGTCCCCTTAGAAACTCTATCTCTGCTCCTCCCAAACATGAGAAAGAGCTAACAATATAATTCAACTATTGAACGCGAGATTTGCCGAAGAAACCTCAGCGAGCAGAATTGCGTTGTTGAATCCTCTGACTTTAGGCAGATGTATTACTCATTACTCATAACGATTTACTTGTGAAAAGGACGTTAGACCAAAAGCTTTGAATCAAATCCTCTGTGACCTTATCGAGTTTGTGTAGTAAGGGTCATTGTAGTGAACATAGATACCGACTCAGCCATAGTCAACCTCCTTACGCTTTCTACGTTTTGAGACATAATTATTCTATCTCATAAAAATAAGCAGTACAGAATTTTCCTGTCTATTATTAAGTTTTTGCAACTGAACCTTACAAACTATTAACAACTAATCACCAGCCATTACGGGTTGTTTCGTAGTAACTGCTTGTTCGACAATATCGGCAGCTTTTTTAACCCCTCCTGCTTGAGCGATCGCTTTTTGCAGTCTTTGGGCATTCTGTTTATAAGAATTCTCTGTTAGCACTTGCTTAATTACAGTTTGAAGCCGAGAAGTCTTTAAATCTTTGAGAGGTAAAACTTCTCCTGCTCCAGTTCTGGCAATGCGTGTAGCTATTCCAGGTTGTTCGTTCGTGATAGGAATTGCCACAATCGGTACTCCACTACTTAATGCGCCTAAAGTCGTATTCATACCTGCATGGGTAATTATTAAACTCGATCGATCTATTAGTTTTTGATGAGGAGCAAAAGAAACCACAATGACATTATCTGGCAAATTGTAGTCAGCAGGTTTGTTATTGGGATTACCTAAAGAAATTACTAACTGCACATCTAAAGTTGTAGTGGCTTCAGCAATACGTTGAAATACTTCTGGTACTTTGTTTTGGAACGTTCCTAAAGAGGCATAAATTAAAGGTTTATCATTTAATTTTTCCCAAGGAAAAGAAACCGGAACAGAGATAGAGTCAATACCAGATGGATTTTGTAACGAGCCAGTGTAATGAAAATGAGGAGGTAAATTGACTCTAGGAAAATCAAATTCTTTGGGTAACTGACAAATTTGAGCTAGTTTTGAGCCAGCAGTTTCACGATTTTGCTCTAAAGGTAATTGCCACTGCTGTCGCTGTTGTTGAATTTCTTGCCAAATAGGGAGAGTAAGACGATTTAAAACCCAATTTCCCAGTTGATTGCGGAGTTTCGCCCACCATGCTGGATTATAATTCCAATGGGTAAAATGAGGAGGTACGCCAGCCTCTTGATTAATCAACAAAGCATTACAGGTAGTAATATAAAGTATTTCTAGCTTGTCTGCCACTGTTCCTCCCGCAGTAGAAACTTGGTCAATGATTAAGGCTTCGATGCCAGCAGATTGAATTGCTGTTGGCAAAGACTTTAATAGCATTTTGGTTTCTTTTAAAATTAACTCGATCGTGAATTGTCGTCCTTTTCCACCACTCATTTTTCCTAGTTTTTCATACTGTGGCTCTAACCATCCGAGAGGAAATTCTGACTCACCAATTAGCCAAAAGTTTAATCCTGAATGTTTAATTTTAGGTTTGACATCTGCAATCCCCAAAATAGTAACCCTATGATTGCGCCTTTGTAACTCTGAGCCTAAAGCACACATGGGATTTAGGTGTCCAATAGCAGCAGGGCATATAATTCCAAAATGAGTCATGACTATACCAAGAATAAGAAGCAAATAAACAAAGCGTCAGGAATACTTGGAAAAAGCCCCCTTGCATTGATGCTAGCAAGGAAAAATACAGAAAAGTCTGAGAATTAAAACAACACTTGAAAAACACCCTAAATTTTTTTCCTCCCAATTTTCCCCGTGTTTCCTTGTGAGAATTACGATCGATAATGGAAAATAGATAGGGAAAGGAATAACAGGAACTTCATGGTAAAAGTAGAGCATCTAAGACAATTAAAGCAAGGTTCTGACCGATGGGTAGAGTGGAGAAATAATCATAGTCAAATTACACCAGATTTAAGAGGGGCAAATCTCAGTAAAATTAGTTTGGAAAACGTCGATTTAGCCACAGCTAATCTTTATCGAGCCAATCTGGGCAACACCGATTTAACCTCAGCCAATCTTAGTAGTGCTAATCTTCAACAAGCAGAATTAATCAATGCTAATTTGCTGCAAGCTAATTTGAGTAATGCCGATCTTAAAGAAGCATACTTAATAGATGTAGATTTGAGTGAAGCTAACTTAATTGGAGCCGATCTTAGAGAAGCAAATTGTAGTGGGGCTAACTTTAGCTACAGTAACTTGATTGGCACTTCGATGCGCAAGATTAATTTGCGTAGGGCTAATTTAACTTGTGCCAAGCTGAATCGTACTAATTTAAGTGAAGCGGATTTAGTAGAAGCTCATCTTAATCAAGCGGATTTAACTGATGCTAATCTTTACGAAGCAGAGTTAATCGGGGCTTTTTTATACCAAACCAATCTCGATCGAGTTAAAGCGATCGCCACTCATCTCACTAGAAGTTATTTATTATACGCCAATCTGAATGGAGCTACTCTGATTAATACCGATCTTCGTTGGGCAAATCTTAGCTACGCTAACTTGACAGGGGCAAATTTAACTAAAGCCGATCTTCGAGGGGCAAATTTAACTAAAACCGATCTTAAAGGAGCTAACTTACAATCAGCTAATTTAAGAGGGGCAAATTTAACTAAAGCCGATCTTAGGGGCGCAAATTTAAGAGAGGCTAATTTAGAAGCATCAATTGTGCATAAAACCATGTTGCAAGGGGCAATAATGCCAGATAATGACCATAGTTTCTAGTAATTTAATTTAAGAGCATTTACTGGTACTTCATCCCAAGATTCGACAGTACGCAGACGAGCTATCCAACCTGCTTGTTTTTGCTTTTGGGTTAAACTATCCTGCCAATTGTTGTGACAGTCTCTAGCTGCAATTTCATCTTGGCAAGCAATACAAGAATAGACAATTCCAGATGGATCGATTTGCTCATTTACCCAGATAGCCATTTTTTTATATCCTTATCTTGGTTTTTCAATCAAATAGTTTTTAGCTTTGATATTTGAATTTTCTACTAAAAACTTAATTTAGTTTAAGCTAATCCAGATTATACTTTCATATTTATTAATTTTGAACCTGATGAGCATGATCTTCAAGCCCTGCCTTTCAGGAAGTCCCTTTAGCTAGAATCTCTGCCGTTTCATGGCGTGGAGATTCAAGAAACTCGCTCTCTAATTTTTTCTGCTTCAGCTAAAGTTTCTTCTGGATTACTTTGGTGAGAACCTTTGATATAGTTCAACTTCCATTCTTCTAGGAGATCGGTGAGTAAAGTTTGAATTTCTGTTTGAGTTGCTCTGTCTTTCAGTTGTTGGCGAAGAGTACTAGCAAAATTATCACTAAGGCGATCGAAAATGATTTTTCCTTCTGTATCTGTATACGAATTAATTAAAACATCATAAGTAGCCTGTGCTAAATAATCTGCTAACTGCTCAGTTGCTTCTTGAGGTAAGCTAGACAAGCCAGGGATATTTTTAAAGGCTTGGTAAATGTCTGATTCTTTTAATGCGCCCCTAAGACTATGATGTAATAAAGCTTCTAAGTCTGGTCGTACTTCTGGTAAAACTTTATAGATCGTCAAACCAATCAAGCGATCGATAATTAGGTTAATCTTATCTTCTTCTCCTACAGTAATTCCTGGGGAAGATGGCGATAACATCTGGGCTAACGCACCATTGTCCAATGCTTCCTGACTTTGATTGAGTAGTTGAGTAATTAAGAAGAGCGAAGCACGTTGAGATAGATAGGCAGCAGGTTCGTGGGTAATTTGAGCTAAGATTTTTTCCATATCGAACAAACCTGATTTGTGAATACGCACAGTTACAGGCAGAATACGCAACCAACGCCATATCGGAATTAACATTAATGCGTCGTACCAACAGCGCAACATGGCATCCCACCAATTAAGATCGTCTCTGTTTCTGGCTACCCAGAAAGTACGACCTAAATATTCCACGGCAAAAAAGACGACAAAGAAGATATCAATGCGCCAAAAATTATCTATATACAAACCATTCTCGTCAATGGCACGATAATAATTAGTTCTCAGTAAGGGTTCAATCTTTTTGGTAAAAAAGTCTAAAGCTGCTGTAGGTTGAACTCGATTTAAATACTCTTCACTCCAAAACTGGGTAAATGCTTCTGTTGCCGATCGAGTTTGGAAGCGATATTGCATCCTCCGTTTTAACTTGGCAAAAGTACCCAACTTATTAGCAGCTAAAAAGGGATTTTCTTCTACTAAGGCAATACTTTGTGCTTGTAGAGAATTCAATAACTGTTGGGTAGATGGACTTGTTAATCCAGTTTGAGTCAATTGCTGTTTTAGTTGTTGTACTGTATCTAGATAGATTTCCGTATCAGGATGAGGTTCTACTCCTTTCACTGGATCGTAGAGATGAACTAAGACAGGAGCGTAACGTAGATAGATATCTCTAAACGGCAGGTAGCTAAGATTAAACAGCACTAACACTAAATTAATTAAAGCAATTATGGCGATCGCTTTTCCCCATAAAGTCTTTTTCTGGTCACTTATTAATTGTTGATGATTCATTATTATTTACTAATATTACTGTTTAAGTCTTCCCGAACGCAAAATACTGATAACTAGCCATAGTCCCAGTAAGCTAGCAGCAGCAAAGAGAATATTGCTCAGAATAGATAGTTGATTTGTCGAAGCACTAGTAGAAATAATTGCTGCACCAATAATTAATGAGCCGACTATGATACTAAAAGACAATCGATTAGCAGAATCATCTAAACTAATCCGCATTAAGTCAAAGTCTCGGAGCGTTATATTCCATTTAAGCGTTTCTGAAGTGACTCGATCGAGAAATAATTCTACTTGACGAGGGGAGCGCAAATATAAGCTCTTGATATCTAAAGCAGTACGGAGTAAAGTTTCTACAGGGCGATCGCCAAAAAGTTGACGACGGAATAGATCGCTCATCAAGGGTTTTATTTGATTGAGGAGGTTAATTTCTGGATCGAATCCACGAGCTACACCTTCTAAATTAGCGAGGGTTTTAGCATATAAACCCATATTGCTCGGAAGACGAATTTTGTTATCGCGGGATACTTGCAATACTTCATAAAATACTTCACTAAAATTAATCTCTGAGATACTCAGGTTGAAGTACTTACGCAACATTCTGTCGTAGTCGCTAGTAAGACGGTCTAAACTAACAGGTTGACCCGATTCTGCTAATTCTAAAGTTAGTTGACTACATCTTTGGGCATCGAGATCGACCACGGCTAGCAACATCTCGGTTAAAATTTGTTGAGTACGAGGGTCTAATCTACCTACCATGCCACAGTCTAGCAGGGCAAGTCTGCCGTCTTCGAGGTAGAAAATATTACCAGGGTGGGGATCGGCATGGAAAAAACCATCCACATAGATCTGTTGAAAGAAAGCCCGAAATAAAAGAGTTGTTGTCTCTCTTCTTTGCCGATCTTGTTTTTCAACTGGTAATTCTGCTTCTAAAATAGGTGTACCATCTAACCATTCGATGGTCAGGATTTTGGCAGTAGTTATATTCCAGTAAACTTGAGGAATTACTATTTTTTGCGGATCAAACCAACTACTATTATTTAGATTACGCTTTAATTGTTCTGTATATCTACCTTCGGACGTAAAATCTAATTCTGCTCTTAATGCGTTGGTAAATTCTTCAGCTAAAGCAACGATATCAAAATCTTTGCCGAAATCGGTTAACGAAACCAACTCTGCTAAGTTTTTAATCAGAGAAATATCTTGCTCGACAACTATATCTATACCTGGACGTTGTACTTTGAGAGCAACAATTTGCCCATTTCTAAGCGTAGCGCGATGTACTTGAGCGATCGAACCTGCTGCTATAGCTTGCTGTTCAATACTGCTAAATACTTCTTCTATCGGTTTGCCTAATTCTTGCCTAATCAGATTTTCTACCTCAAGCCAAGCTACAGGGGGGACTCTTGCTTGTAAATCTGTCAACGCATCTACATATTTTCCTGGTAAAAGATCGGGACGAGTAGAGAGTAATTGACCGAGTTTGACGTAGACAGGCCCTAGTTCGATCAGAATATTGCGTAAAACTGTAGGAGAAGGCAGCCGAGGTTCATCTGGCTTCCCGCCAATTATCAAACCTCGCATATAGTCCCAACCATTACGAAAAACTACTTCGGCAATTTCCTTTTGGCGAGAGGTATTTTGAGTTAGAGCAAACATTTAATAGTTATTAGTTTTAACTGGTTTTAAGCATTCTTCGGCAAAAATTCTGCCGATAATTTTGATATCGGGCTATATTAATTTTTGTTAAATTACTATTTTTAACTTAAGCAAAATCGTTTTAAAAAACATCTTTCAATGGGGGCATATTAATTTCTATCTATAGATAGATAGATAACTTAGTGAACTATTTTTAGGTTATTAGTCACAAAAATCTTTTCTGAGGCGTTGGTGCTAGTTAGGTTAAAGTGTTAATTAGAAATTGAGGGGAGGGCAAAGATTATGGCTAATAGTCGTCGTGTTTCTCGCGTATCTTCATTGATCAAGCGAGAAGTTAGTCAGATGTTGTTAAACGGTATTAAAGACGATCGAGTGGGTGCGGGAATGGTTAGTATTACAGATATCGATTTATCTGGCGATCTGCAACACGCTAAAATTTTCGTCAGTATTTATGGGACAAAAGAAGCCAAAATAGAGACAATGGAAGGGTTAAAAGCTTCTACTGCCTTTGTTCGTAGAGAATTGGGTAATCGTATTAGATTGCGTCGTACTCCAGAAATCATCTTTGAAGAGGATACTTCTCTAGAAAGAGGCGATCGAATGTTAAACTTACTCAATGAAATCAGTCGAGACCGCCAAGAACAAGAAACAGTCTCTGAAATTTGATTAACCGTAGGGGCAGTTCGCGAACTGCCCTTGCATAATTAATTTATTAATACCCGTGACCAAATTGTTACCTGATTGGCAGAGTTTCTCTCTTCAAGAAAAAATTGGACAAATGATCGTAGTCCGCGCTTCTGGTCATTTGTTTGATGCTCAAATTCGCTATCCTGACTGGGAAGTCCCCAATCAACAATTGCAGCAATGGCTACAAAAGTTAAATTTGGGTGGGGTTATTCTTTTAGGTGGTAGTTCGGCTGAATTATTAATGCGATCGCAGCAGTTGCAATCTTGGGCAACAACTCCGCTACTAATTGCTGCGGATATTGAAGAAGGAGTAGGACAAAGGTTTAGTGGTGCTAGTTGGCTACCCCCACCTATGGCATTATCGGCAATAGCAGCCCAAAATCCGACTTTAGCCCAGGAATACGCCCTTAAAATGGGAGAAATCACCGCTAAGGAAGCTTTAACTGTGGGGATTAACTGGCTACTTGCCCCTGTAGTCGATGTTAATAATAATCCAGCTAATCCTGTAATTAATATTCGGGCGTTTGGGGATACACCAGCAATAGTTGGCGATCTGGCTACTGCTTTTATTGAAGGAGCAAAACCATATCCAGTTTTAACTACAGCTAAACATTTCCCTGGACATGGAGATACAGTTACAGATTCTCATCTCGATTTACCCACATTACTTCATTCTGATGAGC
>JBFRWE010000026.1:0-12017 GCA_051439345.1 Xenococcaceae cyanobacterium | reverse complement strand
GAATCTGCATTAAAAAGGGAGAAGCCAAAGAAAGAACACCAAGAAAAGAGTTTAGGAGTAAAGTTTGCGCAATTAAGCCCTTATAAGGTAAAACTCGCTTTAAAAATCGGCTAATTCCGCCAACTTTCTCTTGATCGTCTCCTTGAGACCAAAAACGGGCAGGATCTGGTTCTAAGAGTAGCATTACCCCATCCGTCCAGCCTTCAATTAGCCATTGCTTTTCCAGATAGCGAATCCCCACAGCAGGGTCAGCAACTACAAATTTATTACCCTTTTTGCCATACAAAACTACCCAGTGTCCCCCTTTCCAGTGAATAATAGCTGGTAGAGGTGCTTCATTGATGCGCTCAAAAATTTGCGCTGAGGCTTTCACTGAGCGAGCGTTGAAACCAAGAATTTCTGCTCCCTGTCTAAGTCCTAATAAGGTTGTGCCTAATTGTCCTGTTCCGACTGCTTCCCGAATACGATTGAGAGTAAAAACGCGATCATAGTATTTAGCTATACTAGCTAGACAGGCAGCACCGCAATCTTCTTCACTATATTGTTGAACAAGCTGATATTTCATTTAACCATAACTGTCAAAATATGTCTGAGTACTCCACTTCCACTTGTCTGCTGCACCACTCTAGTATCAGAACCTAAAAGCTCTACTCCTACAGAAGATGAGGAAGGATAATATTGAGCTAAGATTTCGATCGTGTTCTTGCCGATCGAGAGATAGGGTGAGATATTAAACTGATTATAATTACTGGTTAATTTTTTAATGACTTTCCCATTTACTTTGATTTTACCAGTCAGTTGAGTACCTGAGATGTTGACACTGAGAAGATAAGGTAGTCTAAGATTATGGGTATCAATACTAACAGTATTTTGCCGATATGAACCATTCTGAGTAGAAGAACTGTAGCTTCTGGCATAATGTCTACGACCAGAAGTACTATAGCTTCTTACCCTTTGTCTGCTAGTAGAACTACTAAAGTTTCTCATTTTTTTTGTCTCCATCTTTGAATAAGATATGAATGACAGTTTAAAATTATGCTATTTTTGTATTGCACAAAGCAAGTAGTTTGCTCCTTCTTTATGTATCACACTTGATATATAATTTTAAGCTTTCAGGCTATATTAATATTCCTCTAGCGATAGAAGAAGCGCGAGCTATAACTCTACGGTCATCAGCATAAACATCAGTAAAAGTTGTGACTGTGGATATTTCTGGATCGCCAATGATTGTAGCTGATGCTGAAGCATTCACCTCTATTGGTCGACGAGCAACGCCAGGACGATCGCCACGACGACCATAACCACCACCACCAGAAAGGCTTGCTTCTTCGCTAGGGATGATTTCCGCAAATAATTGTTCGTTGTTAGACATGATTGTTGTATCCTTAAAGTTGAGTTAGTTAGTTAAACCTGAAATAAGTTCTGGGGAATTTCAGGTAGTTAGGGAGCCTAGGGAGAGCAAAACAGCACTCAAGCAAGAGAAACTAAAACGAAAGTCAACTGCTTAATAGTCCAACTCTCTGGCACTGTTGCTACTCTGAGCTAGGCTTGAGTTATCCGCCAACAAGAGTCCTTAGTAAGCTCTAGCAGAAGACTCAGAGAAAGAAGAGGAACGCTCACCGTAAACGGCAAAAGCATCAGTACGGGTAAAAGTATCAGTATTAGGGCCAATCGCATCTGCTGTAGCAACTGCATCAGCGGTATTGTTATAACGACGATAGTAGTAATCCTGACGACCGCCATGACCATAACCACCACCACCAGAAAGGCTTGCTTCTTCGCTAGGGATGATTTCGGCAAATAATTGTTCGTTGTTAGACATGATTGTTGTATCCTTAAAGTTGAGTTAGTTAGTCAAACCTGAAATAAGCGATCGATTTCGGTTAATTGTGTAGACCAGTTCAAAAATGATGGTGAATGTTTTGTTTCCTTTTCATCTTTGCTTGCCTACTAAACTTACTTTAGCGATTACGCCCAAAGAAAGTCACCTAATGAACATTAGCAGTTCGTTAGGTGAGCAATTAGGTCTTTCTAACTCTTAAGGATATCTATGAGATGGAGCGAATATACTAAGGAAAGATTACCAAAAATTACTTTAGAGATTTACTATTCCTTCATACTTATCATCATTGTATTCATGATTGCTTCAAAAAATCGGTATCAAAGATTACCTTATTTGTGTAATGTAACATAACATTATTTTTGGTAACAAAAATCAAGATTCTGGAAGATCGATACGCATAAATCCACATAAGCAATCATATATAGTCAAATAAACTATTTACAAGATAAGTAACTAAACAAAATTAGCTATAAACTGAATTTATATTTTTTATTGCCGTTGATAGATTGATAGATCGAGCTCCTTAGATTTCCCACTGTCCTCACTTCAATAATTGAAGTTAGTTTTGCCTAGCTACTTATCATCCGACTTGAACGGTTCTTTCGTAGGTTTCCATACTATGCAATTTGAAGAGCAATTATTTAAAGAAGCAGCAGATAGCTGGGATTTAGAAAATTTATACAGAGGAGTTGCTCAAGCAAAACAAATCAACAAAACCAAAGAAGCAAAATTGACATCTGTAGAAAAAGCAATTCTGCGGGGTTTGCTTTGTGGCTATTCGCCTAAAAAAATAGCTACAGAACTTCATTGGACTTCTGGTTCATTAAATGTTGAATTAACAAAGGGCTTGTATCGTTATATTGAGACTTTAACAGACCACGATATCAATACGATTAGAAACTGGCGTAATGTTGCTCAATGGTTAGAAGAAGCAGGATACAAAATTGCCCAGCCAAAAAGCGACTGGCAAGAGACACCTTGTATTTCTAGTTTTTATGGACGAGAAGAGGAGCTAGAACAGCTAGAACAATGGATTGTGCGAGATCAATATCGTCTGGTGACTTTACTAGGAATGGGGGGAATAGGTAAAACTACTTTAGCGGTTAAGTTAACTAAGCAAATTCAAAAAGAGTTTGATTATGTAATTTGGAGAAATATAGAATATAGTCCTCTTTTAAGCGATCTTTTGACCGATTTACTCAAATTTTTGCCCTCAAATCAGAGTAATAATGTATCAGCAACCGTCGATCAAAAAATTTCTCAACTTATCGAATATTTGCGCTCCTACCGTTGTCTCTTGATTCTAGATAGTTTAGAGTCCGTTATGGATGGAGATAATCTTTCGGGCTTTTTTCGGCAAGAATACAGTAACTACAGTCAATTGATTAAACGGATAACGGAAGAATTTCATCAAAGTTGCTTAGTAATGATTAGCCAAGATGAACCAGCAGATAGTTTATTAATTCAAGGTAATAAAATTGGCTCATTACAAATAGGTAGTTTAGGGATAGCAGCCAAGGAAATATTGGCAGAAGAAGGTTTATCTTATCCCAATTGCTGGCGTATCTTAATTGATAAATATCAAGGCAATCCTCTAGCTTTAAAACTAGTCTGTGCCAACATCAAAGAGGTATTTGGGGGTAATGTGGCTAAATTTCTCGAAGCAGATACGGAACTAGGAATTATTGTCCCGAATTTTTTTAGAGAACTTCTAAAAGAGCAGTTTAGACGTTTATCAGACCCAGAAAAACAGATTATTTACTCTCTAGCAGTTTGTCGTCATCCCCTTAATATCGAAAACTTGCAAAAGTATATCAAACCTAAAATCTATTTATCTGACTTGACTCAAGCATTATATTCTTTAAGAAAGCGATCGCTGATCGAAAGAGCCTCTGAATTAGATCAATCTGTCTTTACTCTGCCTTTGATGGTGAAAAAATATGTGATCCGCAATTGTCAACAAAAAGTGGAAAAATAGGAATATATCATTGAGGTCTGGGAAACGAGAGTGAAAAACAATAAATTGGAGCAAAATCACCGTTATCAATGTTGTTTATGTCGTTATTTTCAGTTAGAAGGATTTCGGTGGGGACACTGTCAAATACTAGATGTCGAAGTGAAAGGAAATTGTTCTGCTTGTTCGATCGCTCGACCCTTTTTTTCTAAAACTTCAAATCGTAGCGAGATCCAGAAGCTAAAGTAAGCAGCATGGATTTTAGGTTATTCCCGATGGTAGTTATTTTCTCGATGGAAAAAAATAGTCAGAAAATTTGAGACAATAAAAGGGACTTTTGGCTAATTTCGCTACCGAATAGTGAATAAAAAATTATGCAAACTTTAGATAATCCTACGATTAAACTTACTGATACCTCAGCTATTGATACTACTATCCATCGACGTAAAACTCGTCCTGTCAAAGTAGGGGATGTAACTATTGGCGGTGGCTTTCCTGTAGTAGTTCAGTCAATGATTAATGAAGATACCTTAGATATAGAAGGTTCAGTTGCTGCTATTCGTCGCTTACACGAAATTGGTTGTGAGATTGTGCGGGTAACAGTTCCTAGTATGGCTCATGCCAAAGCTTTAGCCGAAATCAAACAAAAACTAGCTCAAACTTATCAAGCAGTTCCTCTCGTTGCCGATGTCCATCACAATGGTCTGAAAATTGCCTTGGAAGTGGCTAAACACGTTGATAAAGTTAGAATTAACCCTGGATTATACGTTTTTGAAAAACCCAAGAGCGATCGCACGGAATATACACAAGAAGAATTTGCAGAAATTGGAGCAAAAATCCGTCAAACCCTCGAACCGTTGGTAATTTCTTTACGAGATCAGGGTAAAGCTATGCGTATTGGCGTTAATCATGGTTCTCTAGCCGAAAGAATGCTCTTTACCTATGGCGATACTCCTGAAGGAATGGTAGAGTCTGCCCTGGAATTTATTAAAATTTGTGAATCGCTAGATTTTCGCAATATTGTCATCTCCCTCAAAGCTTCCCGTGTTCCTGTTATGTTAGCAGCCTATCGCTTGATGGTTAAGCGCATGGATGAATTAGGCATGGACTATCCTCTTCATTTAGGCGTTACTGAAGCTGGAGATGGAGAATACGGACGAATTAAATCTACTGCTGGAATTGGCACTCTTTTAGCTGATGGCATTGGCGATACTATTCGTGTTTCTCTAACCGAAGCACCAGAAAAAGAAATTCCTGTTTGTTATAGTATTTTGCAAGCTTTAGGACTGCGGAAAACCATGGTAGAGTATGTAGCCTGTCCTTCTTGTGGTCGTACTTTATTTAATTTAGAAGAGGTACTACACAAAGTCCGCGAAGCTACTAAACATTTAACTGGGTTAGACATTGCCGTTATGGGTTGTATTGTCAATGGCCCTGGAGAAATGGCAGATGCAGACTATGGTTATGTCGGTAAACAACCTGGTTATATATCTCTCTATCGTGGTCGCGAGGAAATTAAAAAAGTTCCAGAAGATCGGGGAGTAGAAGAATTAATTAATCTGATTAAAGCAGACGATCGCTGGGTCGATCCTTAAGTTTGAATAGTAAGTAGTGAGTAGTGAGTAGTGAGTAGCAAGTTAATTATTGCTCATTACTTTCTTTAAACCTCTGTACTACTAATTGAATTCCGAGCAAAAATAATCCCATAGCGACAAAAGCAAAAACTGATGCTCCTAAAGCAACTACTCCTGTCACTAAAGTACGCACAGCCACAGAAATCCTTAATGCTAGCGCACTACTCATAACTAAGGGTTTAGCTGCATAGGTCTGAGAAATAGAAGAAAAAAGTAAATAAATAGCAAATGACAATCCACCAGAAATAGCCGACCCGACAAAACAACGAAGAGGTGTTATTTTTTTGTTTGGTGATTCATCAATAGGAACAGAAGAATCTTGATTGGTTGTTTTATCGTTCATGGGGTACTATCTTTCTTTGAGAATTTTAGGCAAGCTTAATCTATTTTAAGATTAGCTCTGCCAACTAATGCTAATACTGTTAGAGAACGTTTGTATTTTATATTTAATTTTACCCAGCTACTTAAGTAAAACTTCTAGTGATTGCTAATTATGGGTCTACTTCCGTTTCTTGATCTTCTAACGGAGTAGGCTCAACTTCTGTTGGACTAGATTGAGGGGTAGATTGTGGTTCGCTTATTTCGGGAATGGGAATAACAAAGAAAGTAGTAGTAGCAAAAGCTAAACTAGCTAATCCTATCCCGACAGGAGTTAACCTTTGTATTAATGGCTCATCTCTTTGACGATATCTTTTACCCAGAGATTGTAATTCCATCCTAATACTTGAAAGAGTATATTTATCGGCAAAAAATTGGTCTACTGCTTCTACTAAATCGAATAACTCTACTGTATTTAGTTCTATTTCTGATTTTTGCTGTTGTGTATCTGATTCTGGTTCAAAAGTCAGACGATGTAAATTGTGAGCGGTAATTTTTTCGATATGTATTTGGGAAGATTCTGTCTGAGAATTTTGGCGATGAGGTAAACCACTCAAAAACTCTTGAGCATAAGCACTGACTGATTTAACTAAATTTTCAAAAAAAACACTTCCGCCACTCAATTTCTGATTAGAGCCGACAAAATGACATTCCGCATTTACCAAAATTGAGAGAGGTTGTTGAGCAAAAACATCATTTGTTTCTTCAGAAGCTTCGCTTAAGCCTTCTAAAGTCAATGTACAGTTAGGCAAAATGTATTGTTTTTTAATTGTCATTTATATTTCCCCATCAAACAAACTAAACCAAACACGTTCGATTCCCTTAGTTCCCGTGCAGAACAACAGCTTGTTGAGCAAAGACAAAGCTAACTCATTCAATTCTGATTCTGAAGCAAGATAAGCAGATACTTTAGTACGACGAGGATTCATGCGACTGCGAAAATGAGCGCGAAATCTTTCCAAATATTCAGAAAGGCGAAAATGATTTTCTATGGGCAGTTGTTTCTCTCTCATTTGTTGTTCAGCTAGAAGCAATTGTCGAATTAAAACCATTGATTTTTGGGCGCGATCGCCTGCTATGATAACTAAAGCTTTTGCTTGATCCAAAGAGAGAAAATCTCTGGTAAAAGAACGTCGCCAAGGATTACTACAGCGTAAACGCCAAAGATCGACTCTACCTTTAATAACATTTTCTAATTCCAACTGTTTTATTGTTACCAACATATGCTCCGATGCTCCTAACTCTAAAGCTTCAATAGCTAGAAGCAACAGGTCAATTTGCTGCTGGGTATGAAGAGAACAACTCCCAGAAGGCACGGGAATATCTGGTAAAGTATTTAAAATTGCTGGTTTAGCCTGAGTAGAAAGATCAGAATCAGATATCATACTTACAGATTGACTCATTCTAGAATTAAGTCCATATTTTAACTATCTATATTTTCTTCTTAGTTGAGGGTAACAGATTACTCTCTGCTGCCATAATGCCATAGCCATAAAATTAAACAGCGATCTAAAATAAATTAATTGAGTTTTTTTATGAATCTCAAAGCTTTAATCCGTGATATACCTGATTTTCCTAAGTCTGGCATTCTGTTTCGAGATATTACAACCCTACTCCACAATGCAGAAGGACTGCGCTACGCGATCGATAGTCTTACTGAAAAATGTAAAACTACCAATTTGTTACCAGATTATATAGTTGGTATGGAGTCTCGCGGTTTTATTTTTGCTCCACCTCTAGCTTATCAACTCAATGTGGGTTTTGTCCCTGTCCGCAAACCAGGGAAACTGCCCTCTGCAGTGCATTCGATCGAATATCAACTAGAATACGGCACCGATAGTCTAGAAATCCATCAAGATGCTATCCAAGCTGGAACTAAAGTACTAATAGTGGATGATCTAATTGCTACTGGAGGCACAGCTAAAGCCACAGCTGAATTACTGCGAAAAATTGGGGCTGAAGTCATAGGCTTTGCTTTTGTAATTGAATTGAAGGAATTACAGGGTAGAAAACAATTACCTGAGGTACCAGTTATTACCCTAATTGAATATTAGTAGGGGCGATTCGTGAGACACTTTCGGTGGTGAGGTAGTTACTCATGGGGGAGACCCCATGAGTAACTACCGTGCATGGTTCCCCGACGCTTTGCAAACTGTTGAACCCGAAGTGGGGAGTCCTTTAAAGTGTATGTTTTTAATAAAGTTGAAAATCTTAACTCTAGTTAGAACGAAAGAATGGGCTTTTCCCCCTCTGCTTCCTCTGCTTCCTCTGCTTCCTCTGCCCGTCTCAACCGTCAAATCTTAAAATCATACCTCTGAAAGCGCACCTACTACAGAAATGTGGCACTTTTTCTATTGCTCTACGTCTAAATAAGTAATAACTTTGCTAAAGTCAAGAGATGGTAAATTTCAGTTAACTTAGTAATAAATATTTTTAGAACAGTAAGAATTATGTCTTTTAAACGTATATTCACAACTTTAGCCGTTTCTAGTTTGTTGATAGGTGGTGTCCAAGCAATTACTTCTGCTCAAAGTAATCCAGGATTGACTATTTTTAGCGGGGTAGAAAGAGAAAATCTGCTTAATTACCATCTAGATTTTGGCGGACACGCGGGAGCATTCGATCGCTACCGTCTACGTATTGGTAGTAAAAAAATGACTCAGGGAGCAGCCAAATTTTTTATTGCCTATCCTGATTATTACAAAGGTAAATTCGATCAAGACAAGATTGAAGTCAGAATTAAAGGAGAGTCTTTACCTTTGCGAGAAGTAGTTTGGGACAAAGAAAGCCGAATTATTGAAATAGATCTTGAAGAACCAATTAGAGAAAGCAAAAAAGTAGAGATTGTTTTCTCTAACGTTAAAAATCCCCGTTTTGGTGGTACATACTATTTTCATTGTCAAGTTTTGCCCGCAGGAGATTTACCTATTCGTCAACATTTAGGTACTTGGATTTTAAGTATTGGTAACTAGGCTTGATGAACAAAAGTGTAATATAATTGGAGATTGTGGCTTTTGATTAACAAACTTGAAATTTAAGGAGGTAAAAATCCGTGACTCAGCGTACTCTGGGTGGTACTAACCGCAAACAAAAGAGAAAATCTGGCTTTCGCGCTCGTATGCGGACTAAAAATGGCAGAAAAGTAATTCAAGCTCGTCGCAAAAAAGGAAGACATAGTTTAGCGGTCTAAGCTTGAGGAAACCATGATAGAAATGATGAGTAAGGGTGGGATTGCCAAAAGAAAATCGACTTAGAGATTGGCGAGATTTTCGTGTGGTCTATAGCCAAGGAATTAGGCAACAAAGCCCTCATCTAATTTTAAGAGCATTACTTGCTTCAAAATTAGAGCAGCCATTATCGAAAGAGCCTAAAGAGCCTACCCGTATAGGCATTTCTATTAGTCAAAAAGTAAGCAAAAAAGCCGTTGTACGCAATCGTATTAAAAGGCAAATTAGGGCTGCTTTGAGCGAATTATTACCAGTTATTTCCCCTGGTTGGAAAATTGTCATCGTAGTGCGATCGCCAGCAGTTAAATGCAAATATGAACATTTTTTGCAAGAATTAAAGCAGTTATTAGAAAAAGCAAGAATAATAGATGGGTATTAAAGAAGACGTTTATTTTGAAGGTGGTCCTCATATTGGTGACTTGATCCTTAATATTTTGTTGGCCTTTACAGTAATTTGTATTCCTTTAACCGTAGGTGCAATTGTCAGAGCCTTGTGGTTACGTTATCGTATTACCGACCGCCGTATTTCCGTGACTGGAGGCTGGATGGGGCGCGATCGTACAGACATTATTTATACAGAAATTGTCAAAATAGTTAAAGTTCCCCGTGGTATAGGTCTATGGGGAGATTTAGTAGTAACTCTCAAAGATGGTAGTCGTCTAGAATTAAGGGCTGTTCCTCAATTTAGAGATATTTATAACTACATTGCTGAACAAGCAGCAGCAAGAACAAATAAACCAATTGAATCGATCGCTAACTAAATCTTATATTTAGATGATCGGGTAAACTAGACTGAGAAAACTAAGGCGCAGAGGCGGGACTGCTTAAAGAATGGATTTTGGTATAGGCTTTATCTCTAATAATATTTTGTTGCCAATCCTAGATTTTTTCTACGGGATTGTGCCTAGCTATGGTTTTGCAATTATTGCTCTAACCCTAGTGGTTCGCTTTGCTGTATTTCCTCTCAGCGCGGGACAAATTCGCAACATGAGAAAAATGCGAATTACTAGTCCCTTAATGAAACAGCGACAAGAAGAAATTAAACGACGATATAAGGATGACCCGAAAAAGCAGCAGGAAGAAATGGCAAAAGTGATGCAGGAGTTTGGCAATCCTTTGGCTGGATGCTTGCCCTTACTCTTACAAATGCCAATTCTGTTTGCTTTGTTTGCCACTCTAAGAGGTTCGCCTTTTACTGATACGACTTATACTGTTGATGTGCAAATTTTTCCTCAAGAACAGATTGAGCTTATTCAACCTCAAGCCTTTGTTACCAAAGCTCAAAATATCTACATTGATGATGGCGTTCATGAAAAAATAGCAGCCCTACTACCTAGTGGTAACAAAATAGCAGTAGGAGGTAAAACTAAAGTAGAATTTCAAACTTTAGAAGGTAAACCCTTAAGGAGCTTACTTGCTGAATATCCAGAACAAAATATTCAAACTCATTGGGAAGTAACTAAAGGTTCAGAAAGAATCATAGTTAACGATGATGGGACAATTTCTGCTTTAGAGCCAGGAGATGCTACTATTCAAGGGACTATTCCTGGTATTGCTGCTAATACAGGATTCCTCTTTATTAAAGCTTTAGGGCAAGTAGGTGTTACCGATGCCGATGGCAATATCAACTTTGATATTTTGGGAATGGTGCTGTTCTTTGGTATCAGTATCTACATCAACCAGCAACTAACTGGAGCGCAAGGAGGTTCTGGAGGTACTCCCGATCAACAACAAGCAGTTAACAAAATTACTCCAGTTCTCTTTAGTGGCATGTTTCTGTTTTTCCCTTTACCAGCAGGGGTATTAATGTATATTGTGGTAGCCAATCTCTTCCAGATGGGTCAAACTTGGTTCTTAATGCAAGAACCTTTACCAGACAATATTCAAGAACTAGTAGAACAACAAGAAAAAGCCGACAAATCTAGAGAATCTCTTCCTTTCGAGCGTAAGCGTTCTAAGAAAAAAGAGAAAACTTCTGGCTAACAATTAACTAATATGAAAAATCAAGTCCAGCGAGGTCAAAAGTGGTTGTCACAACTTCTCGAATTGATGGCTATTCCCACTGCCGTTCTCACAGAAGAAGCTGATAAAATGCCAGTAGAGTCCGATGCTTGCTGGCTGATTATTGAATCTAATAATCTTAGTTCCTCCGAGATTGAAGTTGTGATCGGCGATCGAGGTAAAAGTATTGATGCAATTCAATACTTAGCAAATACTATACTCAATCTTAGTGCCGAAGAGGAACTACAAGGTTCTTACACTGTAGAGATTGATGGCTATCGGCTCAAACGATATCGCGAACTGCAATCACTAGCTCAACAAGCAGCACAACAAGTCAGGGAAACTGGTCAAGAAATGAAAATGCCAGCCCTATCTTCTGCTGAGAGAAGACAAATTCATACTTTCCTCAAAGATGAAGAAGATTTGGCAACCGAGAGTCGCGGACAAGAGCCAGATAGACGTTTGGTCGTACGATTAAAAGAAAGTAGCGAGTAGAGACATTACCAGGCAAAGTCTTGACAAGAGAAGAATAAATCCTGATGAACAGTAAGGATTTTCGCAGCTAAGGAATTAAGTGAGTAGGCTATTTACAGAGTAAGCCCCTGGATAAATCACAGGGGTTTTACACATCAATCTCATAAAAGTGATTGGGTTATAAGGTATTAAATATCAAAAATGGAAGCTATTTATATTCCACAACTACTAAAATTACCAGGGCGGAAAGAAGAAATTAAATTTCAAGATTCTATTTCTGGGTTAGATACCCTTACCCCGGTAAAAGGAGTAATGAGCATTAGACATGGAGGTACTTTTTTAGAAGTATTAGCCCAAGCAGAGACAATTGTTACTCTAACTTGCGATCGCTGTCTACAAAACTATAATCATCGTTTATCTATAGATACTTCAGAAATTATTTGGCTAGAAGAGGAAAAAGCAACAGAAGATAGCTTTTTGTCCGAAAAAGAAGTATCTTTAGAGGA
>JBFRWE010000025.1:0-18316 GCA_051439345.1 Xenococcaceae cyanobacterium | reverse complement strand
GTTTCCATCCTAGTAAAGTATAAAAAAGATGTTCTCTAGTAGCTTGAATCTTACGATTAGTCTTAGTTGTAATTTCCCAAATATCCTGAACACCATTGGGATGTATTTCAGTTATTTTTTGTTCTTTTATCTGTTGATTTTGTAGGTCTAAAGTAAATACCTTTCTACCCAACCAATATTCTGGTTTAGCAGCAATTTCTTGTAAAGTAAATAACTTACCTGTGGCTACATCTACTATTTCTGTTGAGCCAGATAAACACCTTCTCAATAAATCAGCTTCCCCAAGAGAATAATCAGCTAATTCTTGAGCAATTTTCATTATTTGTTCTTGGTATACAATTACTCCATAAGTTTCATTTAATATTGGTTTAAGTAAAGAATGCTGATATTGTACTTTTTCTCTGCCGTGTTTGCGATCGATAAATTTGGGAATAAGACCTGCATCTAAAGGGCCTGGTCGATAGAGAGCCAAAATAGAAGAAATATCTTCAATACCAGAAGGTTTTAAATCTCTAACTATCTGGCGCATACCTTCTGATTCTAGCTGAAAAATACCCTCTAAATCACCAGCTTCTAACAGTTTATGGGTTTTTTGAACATCAGGTGGTAGTTTTTTATATTTACCTTTACTAAGAATCTCTAACGCTCTTTTTTCATCTAAAGGTAGCTGATCTAAATCTAATTCTACTCCTTTATTTTCTTTAATTAAATCCGCAGCTTGTTTAATAGTCGTGAGATTTTTTAAGCCTAAAAAGTCCATTTTAAGTAATCCCAGTGATTCCAAATCTTCCATGAAATACTGGGTAATAACTGCCCCTTCTTTGTTGATTTGTAGGGGTACAATTTCATCCAAAGGTTGAGAAGAAATAACTACTCCTGCTGCATGAACTCCATAAGTTTTATTCGTGCCTTCAATGCGAATTGCCATATCGAGCCAATGCTTGACGCTGATTTCCCCTACTACTTCTTTTTGGTCATTTTGAACAGGTACTATTTCACTGTCATAAGCCTGTTTAAACTGAGGTTCAGGAGTATCTTCCGAAATCATTACCTTGAGTTTGGTGGGCTTACCCCTTACCACAGGAATTAATTTCGCCAGGCGATCGGCATCAGCAAAACTAACTCCGAGTACCCTACCCACGTCTTTTAAAACTGACTTGGAAGTTAAGCGGTTAAATGTTATGATCTGAGCTACATTGGATTCTCCGTACTTATCGGTAACATACTCGATCATTTCTTCTCTTCTTTCGATACAAAAGTCGGTATCAATATCAGGCATAGACTTCCGTTCGGGATTAAGGAAGCGTTCAAATAATAATCCGTGATGAACTGGATCGATATTGGTGATTTTAAGAGAATAAGCAACTAAAGACCCTGCTGCCGAACCCCTTCCAGGTCCTACTGGGATACCATGATCTCTAGCAAACTTAATATAATCCCACACAACTAGAAAGTAAGTAGAGAAGCCCTTCTCTTGCATTACTTTAAGTTCTGCTAATAGTCTTTGCTTATAAACAGGATCGACTTCGGAAGCGGTGCGACATTTAAGTCTTTCCAGTAAACCTTGCCAAGAAACCTCTTCTAAATAGCTATCGGCAGTATGTCCTGATGGTACTGGGTAATCGGGGATACGAGGTTCACCTAAAATATTATAAGGCTGTACCTTTTCGGCAACTTCTAGAGTATTGTTAACAGCTTCTTCGATTACTTCTTCGCTGAGGTGATCGCGAAATAGCAGTTTCATCTCTTCTGCGGATTTAAGATATTCTGTCCCGCTATAACGTAAGCGTTTTTCATCAGTAATGCGCTTGCCTGTAAGGATACACAACAGTGCATCATGGGCTTCTACGTCATAACAAGAAATGAAGTGAGAGTCATTAGTAGCAACAATTTTAATATCTAGTTCGCGGGCAATATTAACTATCTCTACATTAACCATACGGTCTTCTGGCGAACCATGGTCTTGTATTTCTAGATAATAATCATCACCAAAAATATCTTTATACCACTTAGCAACGTCTCTTGCCCTAGCAAAATCGCCTTTAAGGATACACTGGGGTACTTCCCCACCAAGACAAGCACTAGTAACAATCAAGCCTTCATGATATTGCTCTAATAAATCTTTATTAATGCAAGGACGAGCAAAAATACCTCTACCCTGAAATCCTTTGAGGTGAGAGACAGTAGTTATCTTAACTAAGTTTTTATAACCTTGAGTATCTTTAGCCAGAACAACTTGATGATATCGTTTGTAGCGTTTCTTTTTGTCTTCGATATCGCCATTGATAACATACATCTCGTTACCAATAATTGGCTTAATATTCTTATTGCGACATACCTTAATTAATTCGATCGCGCCATACATCACACCATGATCGGTTAAAGCGATCGCCGGCATATCTAATTCTAAAGCGCGATCGATCATTGGGGGAATCTGAGATGCACCATCGAGTAAGCTATAGTCGCTATGAATATGTAAACCGACGAAAGACATATTTTCTTAGAGATTGATAATTAGACTTATGCGCCAAGATAAATATAACAGCGATTGACTTTATATACTTCGCAAGGTCATAACTTGCGGATTTTCCATCTATAATATTACCGTCAAGCAAAAGCTCAGATTGTGAGCGTGCAAAGTATAAATTGACTAATTTTTCCTCATCTAAGTCGATTAAATTCTTCCTCTGTAATTCCCATTTGCTTGAGAATTTCTTTAAATAACCAACCACCAATTTCAGCCTTACCGTGAATGGGAATAGTGGTAGCTCTTCCATCAGGATGTTGCCAACGTGCATGACTACCTTTTTGTCGAGTTTTCTTAAAACCTAGTTTTTTGGCAACTTTTTCGATTTCTTTGGCTTTAGCTGGCATTAGCAATAATTAATTCAACGTCTTGAGGAAGAAGATTTCCCTTTTCTTGATATTCTTCCTGAATCATAGAAAAAACATTATCTAATTCTGCTCTTGCTGCTGCTGAAGTTTCTCCCCAAGCATGACATCCTTCAATTGCAGGAACATATGCCACAAAAGTTCCATTATCATCGGGACGAATAACTATTGTATAATCTTGCAGAGCTTTCATGATTTACTCAATCTTGTAATTAAGTTTGTGCTTCCAATTATAAAATTTTCGATTAAGAGACGGTAAGTCGATCGCACCATACATCACCCCATGATCTGTTAAAGCGATCGCAGGCATTTTTAATCTAATTCTAAAGCGCGATCGATCATTGGGGGAATCTGAGATGCACCATCGAGTAAGCTATAGTCGCTATGAATATGTAACCCAACGAAAGACATATGTTATTTAGGGATTAGTGAATTAGACTTATGCGCCAAAATTAATATAACAGCGATCGACTTTATAGTTAGCCTTTTGATTGAACAAAACTTATCATCAATTGAGGTAGGAGCGTTTAAGCTTTTTTAATTCCTGATGAGTATCAAGATATTTTGAGTGACGATCTATTACTTCTTTAATCACCTCATAATTTGTCAATGCGATCGCAGGCATTTTTAATCTAAATCTAAAGTGCGATCGATCATTGGGAGAATCTGATTCGACTTATGTACCAAAATTTAATATAACAGCAATCAAAATCATAATTAGCGAAAATGCTTATATGAATAGTGCAGATTCTCAAGGAATTAATTGATATTCACCAAAAACTCTAAGCTTTTATTCACAGATTGTTCAAGCGATAGCCAAAAGCTTAGAGTTAAGTTAACCCCTACCAAAATTAATTTACATAAATATTTAGCAGTTTGAACAAAATTAAATGAAGTCAAAATTAGTTAGGGTAGGAGTAGAACCTAAATTGGTAACAGTGGCAATTACAGTACTACCATCACTCCAGTTATTATTATCATCGTAGAGTAGTTGATTTGTATCAGTAGCATAAGCAAAATCATCACCACTAGAGCTTATGATATTCGCTAATGTATCTATAGTAATCTCTGAGTTAGCACCTGGATAATTACCAGTCCGAATTTGGAAGACATCTCCCTCATCAGCATTAAAATCAGTTACTACATCAACTCCTCTATTGTTGAAACGAAATCTATCACCACCTGCGCCACCAGTTAAAGTATCATCTCCACGTCTTCCAACTAAGAGATCATCTCCACGTCTTCCAATAAGCTCATCATCTTCTCTCCGTCCTCTGAGAGTATCATCGCCACTACCACCAATAATTTTATAAGACTCTCCACCAATGGGAAGAGTTATCTTAATCTCCTCTGAAGATGCTGCTTTAGTTTTACTTGTACTGCCAACCTCAAAGATATGGGTTGCACTACCTGTGGCTTTAGGAGATATAACAAAAGTATCTGTATCACTGGGCAGTTCGTAAGTATTAACTTCTCCAATACCAAAGGCAGTTAAAGTTCCATTCTCATCTACAGGTGTACCATTACGCAGTCGCCAAGCCGTACCCTCAAACCCATCACCAGCATTTGTTCTACCGAAGGAAGTTAAGTTGTTACCTGTTGCTGTAGTTGGTAGAGAAATTGATAGAACCTCTGGAGTATCATCTAAATCATTATCGTTAATAAGATCGATAAGATAGTCCGAAAGAAATTCTGATCTTGTTGGGGCATTTATTCTTAAATCTGATGTTGCTGTTTGTCCTGAGATAGTGATAACCATTTGAATTATTTTTGAGAGTTAACACTAGTATTTATATTTGATTGTCATCAAGTTGTATATAAGTAAGATTAACCAAGTCAATCCCTTGGCATCAAAAGGATATTGGTATTTCCACTCACACTATCAATATTTTCTTTTTTTTTACTCATGTTAATTTCTAGTTACCTTTTGCAACTATTTTTGATAAACTTTTATTTATAAAGCGTAATTATACTTAACATAAGAAGGAAGCAAGAATTCAATGGGTGACAAAGACTTTTTCCTCAGTCCAGATGATTCACAAACCATGGGTGACATCAACTATATGCGTAAATCCGTTAGAGTTAGAAGAACTTTTCCTAAAACTCTAAAAAATAAAGATGGTTTTGCTATAGAAAAAGAAGTGTCTGCTACAGACGCTCGCGATGGTTCTTTTAATGGTAACGGAAAATTCAATTCTGTTACTAATGGCAATGGTTTTGCTAATTCCCAAACTGATTTTCAAGCAATGGCGAAAGAAATCAAATCTGTACAACCAGAAAAATCTGATAACAAAGAAGAACGTCGTCAAACAGATACTAACCTCGATATGTTCCGTAATATGGCTCGCAATATGAAGAGAAGATAATAGGTTTTATTATCCAATCTAGATTCAAAGGGTGTGCATTAGACGCACCCTTTTTTGTGGAAAAATAAATAAACTGGAAACAAATAAACGAGTGCGATCGCTCAAACTAGCTTTAATAATAATTCCTTGACGGAAAATTATCTCTTTATTAATAAAACAAAGAATGTGATAGCGATCAGGCGAAGCCTGGCACTGCGCGGTCAGCTTCGCTGGCTCGGAACGAGATCGCGATTTTGATAGACACTAAAGCTTGCCAATAGAGCATTAACCAGCTATAAAAGAGCTTAAACTGTCAAAATTATTGTCTAGATGACCTATAGCCTAAGAATCGCCGATATACCCACTAGCGAACGTCCTCGCGAACGATTAATTGCTTTAGGTGCTAGAAATCTTACTTCAGCCGAACTAATTGCCATCTTACTTGGTACAGGTCAAGGAAAAGGAAAGCTATCCGCTATAGGCTTAGGACAGCACATTTTACAAGAACTCAGCCAACACAAAAGAGACCCTCTAGATATCTTGAGGGATGTGAGTCCTCATGAATTAATGAAAATACCTGGTATCGGGCCAGCCAAAGCCACTACTATAGTAGCAGCAGTAGAACTAGGGAAACGAACTTTTCAATTTAGACCAAACGAACGAGTTTCTCTGGATAATCCCGCAGCAGCAGCAGCAGCTTTAAGTCACGATTTAATGTGGCAAAAGCAAGAGAAGTTTGCTGTACTCATGTTAGATGTAAAAAACTGTTTAATTGGTACTCAAATTATCACTATTGGTACAGCTACTGAGACTGTTGTTCATCCCCGAGAGATTTTCCGTGAAACCATCAAACAAGGTGCAACTAAACTTATTGTTGCCCACAATCATCCTTCAGGCAATTTAGAACCTTCTCAAGCAGATATTAATTTAACAGAACAACTGTTACAAGGAGCAGAGTTTTTAGCTATTCCTCTTTTAGATCATTTAGTTTTAGGCAATGGTGATTATCAAAGTTTAAGACAGTTAAGAGAAGGGATGGAGTTATGGCATCGTTATCCTCAAGGAGAATAAGAGTATCTTTGTCGATCGAGTTAATTCTCTTAACTATTCAGAATACAAGCGAAATCCAATTAGCTCTCAAAAATTATCGGAAATAAAAGCAGCCCTAAATCTAACAAAATCCAGCTTACTTAAAAGTATTGATTTGGAAAAAATCATTAATTTAAATCAAGAAAATATTAGCGATCGCTACCAATTATTTACTAATCTGGAAGATGATTTAGTTCAATTTTTATCTTCGTCTAATGATAGTCATTACAGTGAATATCAGCAATTACTAACAGAAGTTATCCAAATTGGTCTGAGCGTACACCAAGAAGTTAGAAAGATACAAACTTTAAACTAAATTTTATTGGGCAAAAAGAAAAAACCACTCCAGATAAGAGTGGTTTCAGTAGGTTTTATTTTAAATTGCTAAAACTACTTAACAATTCCTTGAGCAGATGCTAATTCGGATTTTGAAAGTTGTAATCCCTGAGCATAAATGTTGGAATTATTCTGAGCAATCTGCGTATAAGATTGACGTACTTGAGCATTTACTGCCACAGTTGTTGCATCATACATGCCTGTCGCCATCTTAGGATAAAGTCCGACACCAATAATTAGCACTAGGAAACAAGCCGCGATGAATATTTCACGGGGTTGAGCATCATTGAAGTATGAATCACTAGGCATATCGCAACTATTACCAAAACAAGCTGCTTCCTCATTATTAGATTCTTGCGAACCTCCATTACTCATAGCACAAGCATTGATAGCTTCATTACCATAGAATAGCTGACGTAGCATCGAGAGTAAGTAAATAGGAGTTAGAATTAACCCTACCGCAGATAAGAACACTATCCCAGTGCGGAAAGAAGAACTGTAGATATCGCTATTACTGAAGCCAACGAATACGGCAATCTCACTGACAAAACCACTCATTCCAGGAAGTGCTAAAGATGCCATTGCACCTGCGGTAAAGAGAGCAAAGGTTTTAGGCATTGCTTGACCTAAGTTGCCCATCTTATCCAAAATCATAGTATGGGTGCGATCATAGGTGACTCCAGCCAGGAAGAACAACACAGCAGCAATTAAACCGTGAGATAACATTTGTAGCATTGCTCCACTAATACCTAAATCGGTAAAGGAGGCAATACCTAAGAGTACAAAACCCATGTGGGAGACAGAAGAATAAGCCAGACGACGCTTCATATTGGTTTGTCCAAAAGAAGCAAATGCACCATAGATAATATTAACTACACCTAGAACAACTAGAATGGGGGCAAAGTAGACATGAGCATCAGGTAATAAACCTAAGTTCAAACGAATTAATCCATAACCTCCCATCTTAAGCAGTACACCTGCCAAAATCATTGAGATAGGGGAAGAAGCTTCACCATGAGCATCTGGTAGCCATGTATGGAGAGGGAAGATTGCTAGCTTAACTCCAAAAGCAATTAACAATCCAGCATAGAGAGGGAGTTCTAAAGCAAGAGGATAATCCTTAGCTGCTAAGGCTACCATGTCAAAAGTAATAGCTCCTCCACCGTAGAATGCCATGGTTAAACCAGCTACTAAGATGAAGATTGATGCCAATGCAGTATAGAGTATGAACTTCATTGCTGCATAACGTCTTCTTTTTCCACCCCAGATAGAAATTAGTAAGTAGACAGGAACTAACTCTAACTCCCACATGATAAAGAGTAAGAGGATATCTTGAGCTACGAACACCCCTATCTGTGCAGCATAGAGAAGCAGCATCAGAAAATAGAATAAACGAGGCTTGCGATCGACTCGCCAAGCAGATAATATGGAAAGACTGGTTACAAAACCAGCTAATAAAACCAATGGCATAGAGATACCGTCTACAGATACCGACCAGTTAAGACCCAATTGGGGTATCCAACTATAACTCTCTACCATTTGGAAACTACCAGTGCTAGCATCGTAGTTTTGCCAAAAGGCATAGCACATCAGCGCAAAGTCTACAAGACCTACACCCAAAGTATATAAGCGTAGTCTCTTGCCTTCCTTGTCTGGTATGAGAGGAACAAGGAAAGATGCCAGTAAAGGCAGAACTATTAGTGTCGTAAGCCACGGAAATTGTGTACTATTCATCGGAAATATAGTCCCAAATTCAATTTACATATAAATAAAGAAGTTGACATTAGGCAAAGAGGAGTAGTGATTTCTGCCTGATAGCTAAATCATCTACTATGCCTGTTTAAGTTATCGGGTACTAGACCCCTAAATAAAAGCTTGCTATGATGCCGGAGTTAGGCACCTTTAAAATTTTTTGTATGGTTACCTTGATTTGGTTTCGTAACTTTTCTTTATATTATGTTGCTTCAGGGGACAAAGTTGGGACAAAAAAGTGATATTCTAGGTAATCTTTCTTACTGCTTACGAAAAATCAAATGTGTAGCTTGAATGCAAGCAGCTTAAGTATTTTGACGACGAGTATTACGCCAAACATAAGGAGTCTGATCGTGTACTCGTCTAAATTGACGAATAAAATAGGTAGTACTTTTATATCCAACTAATTCTCCTATTGTCCCAATATCATTTTCTGTATTGAGTAATAAGCGACGTGCTTCTACCATTCTTCTTTCTCTAATTAACTCTAAAGCAGTATTTCCCACTAATTGACGCAGCAAACTAGCAAGATAAGTAGGAGAAAAATTGACTTCTTGAGCAATATCTTTAAGAGAAATCGATTTTTTGTAGTTGTTATCTATGTATTGAAATACTTGGCTCAAAATAGGATGTCTTTCTCTAGTTAGACAATCTTCTTTTTCCTCTTGAATGATACGAGCAAGATTTACTAATATTTCCGTTAAATAAGCTCTAGCTACTTGTTTATAACCGAATTGCTTGTTGTTCAATTCCAACTGAAGTGCCTTAAGACATTGACACCACAAAGGACGATAGGATGGGGGAATATTGTAATAGTGAGTCTGTGCTTCCGTTTCTGAAAGTTTGACAAAAGGTATGATGAGAGGATCTTTGAACCAATTTAGGGAAGAATCAGCATCCCAATAGTAAGGATTAACAGCAGTTGTGGCAAAAAATACTATCCAGCCTTCTGCTTGGGAAAATAATTTTCCTTTGTCCAATTTCCCAGATGGTATGGTCAATAAATCTCCCGATTTTACTTGCCGAGTAAGTTGCTGTTGTTGATATTGACCTTCATTTTCAAAATAAATAAGTTGTACATAGCGACTATTACTTACTTTGAATTTATCTAGGGTATGATCACTATCTAGTCTTTGAATAGCTATTTCTGGGTGTTTCTTATCTACATACATGAAACGAAGTAGAAGTAATCAAAACAGTTTTTTGTATATTCTTGAAAATACGTACTGAAAATCTCAAAAATTAAAGAGGCAAAATACTTGCCTCTTGCTGATTTATCTTAGGAGTAATCTGCTTTAATTTCATCACAGAATCTCCTAAGAAAACCCGAACACTAGTCGTCCATTTCTTTTAAAGTAGCTACAGTAGAAGCGGAAATCTGACTTAAATAACGGAAAATCCAGAATTTTGCCACCGTATCCATAATAACTGGTACTGTAGCAATAAATAAGGAAATCATACTTTCATTCGCAGCAACCCCGATATGATTCGCTAACCATTCTAGAGCCACTTCCCAACCATGAGTCGAGTGGAAACCTACAAATATGTCTGTTACCAGAATAATTGCGAATGCTTTGGCACTGTCACTAAGACCTGAAACAATATTATCTATGAAAGATTTGAGTATGTTAATCTCATTTCTGCGAATTAGAAGAACTGCACAAAATGCCACAAATCCAACTAAATCAGCAAAAATATTACTGATAGAATCTATCTTCTTAAAGTGAAATTCTTCAGCAATTTCATTAGCTTTTTCTTGAACTTTCTCTTCCAGTTGTTCTCTATTTAAAGGAGGTGCTGCCTTTAACATCTGGTTCATTTTCAACTGTTCTTCATAAGTGCCAAGCTCTCCCAAAGCTTCTTCTTTCCACTCATAATTCAACTCTTCAATACCAGCAACTTCCTCACCCCGAAAATCTGTAACAATAGGCTTGATGATGAAATTTTTAGAGAGTTGTTGGGTTATGATTGGTACGACAATTAACAAAATTAAAAGTCTAACCCCAATAAGAGTGATTTTCTTGGAACGGCGAAATTCATCAACTATTTCTTGTTCTGATTGATTACCACCAAGGTCTTTTTTGATCTTACCTAGAGTTTTTCCCAGAGAAGAAGATAAATTTCCTGTATTGTTAAATACCGAACCTAAGTCTACTGAATTGCTCTTACCTTTCCTAATCTGATTGGACTTTCCTGAGTACTTGTTAACAGGATTAACATCAACAACTTTGATGCTAGGTAAGTTGGCATTTTGATTAGCTGGATTGTTATAGTTAACTGCACCAGGAGATGAAGTAGTCATGGCAGAGGAACTAGGAGCCATAGCGTACTTAGCCAAAATACCCTCAACAAAGATCAGTTTTTCTACATAATTAGAGCTAAGCTGACTGATTGCCGAACCATCATCATTAAATTCTTTAGTTTTACGCTGAAGAATTTCCAAATTGTTAACAATCTCTGCTTCTAAAGAAGGGTGAATATTGCTACCTTCTCCTAGAATTTCAATAGGAATTCTATTTTGATTAAAGTGATTATCCTCAATAACCTTAATCTTAATTGCAGCTTGATACGCTTCTTCTAAAGCTTGCTCACCATTACCGAAAAATTTAGAGAAGGGTGAACCTTTTTTTCTGGGAAATATAGATGTCATAAGTTAACAAATAGTAAATTTACAATCATTATTAATAGCTCTATCTATTCACTTGAGGATTGTTTAGATTAAGCGATTTAAATTCTAGTCAGGAAAAAGACTTAGATATAATCAAAATAATCAATGTCTCTCAAGCCTCCATCCAGCTTTTTGATTTATAATTAGTGTCATAGGGTAGAGTTTTGCGTTGCATTAGCTATATTCCTCCTAACTGGATGGAAAATATATCTATTTGCCTAATTTAAATACCATTGATTTTTAAGTTAATCACTCTAAAGTAACAAACTCGGGACAAGAAGGTAAAAAATTGGAAACAAAGATTATTGGCAACAGAGACTATGGTCTCAAGAAAGTTAATTTGGTCTCAATATCTAAGGGGTTACTTAACTCTTTGGAGTTTACACAAGAGCATAAGTAATATAATATATAGGGAGTTAAGTATATATAACTACTATTTCTGTTTACTGTTTTTTTACGTTTTTATCATAAAGTAATCTTGATTTAATAAACTAAAAAATAGCTATAATCTTTTATTTGCAATGGCTTCACTTCTACATATCTGGGAAGAGAATCTGCAAAGTTGCGAGCAAAAAACTGCACCATGCCCTCAAAAAAGGTAGTTTCCGTTTTTTATGAGTCAAATTTCTAGCCACAAGAAGCTACTAATAGTTATGGAGGAGAAAAAAATTTAAAGTATGAAACTATTATTGGTTGAAGACGATTGGGAAATTAGCGAGCTTCTGGCAGAAGCTTTAAGCGATCAACATTACACTGTTGATATAGCTGGTGATGGACAAGCTGGGTGGGACTTTATCAAAGCTTTTGATTATGACCTGGTTTTATTGGATTGGATGCTACCCAAGCTAGATGGAATTAGTCTTTGCCGTAAGCTAAGAGCTCAAGAGTATCAGATGCCAATATTAATGTTAACGGCGAAAGATAGTAGTACTGCTAAGGTGCAAGGACTAGATGCGGGAGCAGATGACTATGTTGTTAAGCCTTATCGTCTAGATGAGCTATTAGCTCGTATTCGTGCACTGCTACGTCGAGGTAACTCTAATCTACCTCCGATTCTTAAATGGGATGATTTAAACCTCGATCCTAATACTTGTAAAGTATCGTATAATGACAAAACCCTAAAAATAACACCAAAGGAATATCGTTTATTAGAACTTTTCCTCCGAAACGGAAACCGAGTACTCAGTCGAAGTGCTATCTTAGAGAATCTTTGGTCGTTTGATGAGCCACCTGATGAAGATGCTGTTAAAGCGCATATTAAGCGTCTTAGACAGAAACTAAAAAGAGCTGGAGCACCTAATGACTTTATTGAAACAGTATATGGATTGGGCTACCGCCTCAAGCAAAAACTCTAGCCAGAGATTTCCTCATCTACGTAAACGTTTACTCCTTGCTTATTTAATAACTATAGGAGTAGTTTTTGGTACTTCGACTGTCTCTTTATATATCTTTTTTACTCAAAGTCTCAATCAGCAATTAAATAATAGGCTACTGACTCTTGCTCAAGCAGCAGTTCCTAGCCTGAATGTAGTGAAAACCAAAAGTCGTGAAAGCTTGGGAAGGGATCTACCTTGGCGTAATCTATTTTCTAGAAAAGACCAAGCTTTAGAATGGTTTGACGCAGAAGGTCAACTTTTAACTACAGAAGGCAATATCCTTCACAGATTACCCCTAGCTGGACAGATAGTCTCTTCAAATGTGGGCGAAGGTGCGCCATTATTTGAACAACAAAATAAAGTTAGACTAGTAACTATTGCTGTCTATACTAGTTCCTCTAACGAAAGAATTCTCAAACTAGAAGGTTTTATCAGAGCCAGTGAATCTACAGAAAAGATAGAAGCTACCTATAGCAATTTTCTCCAAGCCTTAATATTAGGGAGTATATCAGGCTTTTTTGTGATTTTTGTGAGTAGTATTTATCTTACTCAACAAGCATTAAAACCAACTCAAGATAGTTTTCAACAGTTAAAACAGTTTACCGCAGAAGCTTCTCATGAACTTCGCAATCCTTTGACAAAAATTAGCTTTGCTGCGGACAATTTACTTAGTCATCCAGAACAATTTCGTAGATCATCGGAATTGAAAAAGCTGAGGATTATTAAAAGCTCTACGGAACAGATGAAGCGTTTATTGGAAGACTTACTTTTTTTGGCAAGAACAGATTCTTTACCTAATGAAGTAGAGGTAGAAGGCTCAATTGTGTCTCTAGATGAACTGTTTAAGCCTTTAGTAGATCATTTTAAAGCTATTGCGGAAACCAAAAAAATTACTTTTCAAGCAGATTTAGCAAGTGGTTTAACCGTCAGGGGTGATGGCTCTCAGTTAAGCCGTTTATTTTCCAATCTTTTAGAAAATGCTTTTAAATATACAGATGTAGGTGGAAGCATTTATTTTTCTCTAGAAAAAGTTCGGCAACAAGCTCTTATTTCAGTTCGAGACACTGGTATTGGTATTGCATCTGAATACCTACCATTTGTCTTTCAGCGGTTTTGGCGAACTGAACGAGCAAAACAAACACAAGAAGAAGGTTTGGGGTTAGGTTTAGCGATCGCTGAAGCGATCGCTCATAAACACCAAGGAGAAATTTCTGTAGAAAGTCAGAGAGGAATAGGTAGTTGTTTTCGAGTTTATCTACCCTTAGTTTGATAATCTGCTAATATTCCGCTTAAGTTTAGTGGAAAATAATGAAGCATAATTATTAAAAATTAACCTTAAATAATCTATACTTTCTCTAGTTTTTTACTTTTTGTCCCTAAATTGTCATCTTTTACTCCCGAGTTTGTCACGTTCTATGATTTATCTTTTTATATAGACGAAAGAGAGTGTATTGGGCAATTAACAAACGGTTAAAGTCTCAAATAAGATTATGCTAGCAATTGTTTTATAGTATTTTTGTCCAGAGACTTCACCTTTTTAGGGCGGAGTAATGGTAACTCAAGAGCGATAGCAATGAAGGATAAGCCTTATAGAGACTATATCAAGAGCAGCCAGCTTTCTATGTTTTTTTGAACAATAGTTAGCGAATTTAAGGTTTCCCAATCTAATTTAATATTAGACCATTGATCTATGTCATTAATTACCATATCAACCCAATTTATTCGCCAAACTTTCCCCTATATACGTAAACGCTTGTTGTTTACCTATATGATCGTAATGACAATTATTTTAGGTACAGCGGAAACCGTACTATATTTTTTTCTGCTCCATGTTCTTCATCAACAACTAGATCATGAATTGCTTACCTTGGTTGAAGTAGCAGCTCCTAGTTTAGATACTATTGAGATCAGAGGAATTGAAAGCTTTGAACATAATTTATCTTGGCAGAATTTTTTCTCTCAGGAACAACAGAGTTTGGAGTGGTACAGTTCAGACGGCTCACTTTTAGCCAAAGAAGGGAATCTTACTGTGGATTTACCTTTGTCTTTAAACCCAGTCAAAGAAGAACTAAATTTTCCTCTATTTCAGCAAGATGCCAATATTCGTGCTGTAACTATTTCTGTATATGAGAGCAATTTAGATAATACAAGTTCAGTTTTAAAAGGATACATTAGAGCAAGCGAATCTACCTTAAGTATACAATCAACTTTTAACAAACTAAGACTAGGTTTGGGTTTGGGCGGTAGTACTGCGCTAATCTTGGTGAGTATAAGTAGTATTTATCTGACTCAAGAAGCCGTTAAACCGATCAGACAGATGTTTTTACACCTGGGACAATTCACTTCTGACATTTCTCATCAACTACGTACTCCTCTGACGAGAATTAGTATGGCTACAGAGATTATGCTTACCCATAAGGACTCTATTCAGCCTGCTGATGCTCGCAAGCTAACTATCATCAACAGTGCTACAGAGCAAATGAAACGGTTGATAGAAGATATGTTGTTTTTGCTTAGGAATGACACGTTTCCTAATTCTACTATGTTAGGAAAGAAAAAAATTCCCTTAAACCAATTACTCCAGGGTGTAATTAGAGATTTTGAACCATTGTTTCAAGCACAAGGAATCAATTTTCAAGCTAAGTTAGCTAGTAATACCTTAATTAAAGGTGATTCTTGTCATTTACATCGCCTCTTCACCAATATTTTAGACAATTCAATTAGTTATGCTAATCCAGGAGATACAGTTCATCTGTATGTAGAAAAATACAAGCGCAAGATTGTTATTTGTATTCAAGATACTGGTATTGGTATAGCTTCAGAAGATATTCCTCATATTTTTCATTGTTTCTGGAGAGCAGAGATTGCTAAACAAAAACGAAAAGATAGTTTTGGATTAGGTTTAACGATTGCTCAAGCAGTGGCTAAACAACACGGTGGCAATATCTTTGTGACGAGCAAAATAGGCTTTGGTAGTTTGTTTAAAGTTGTCCTACCTATAGTTTAGTGCTTTTTTTGCAGTTGGAGCATCAGTTTTATACCTAATCAGATTTAGAAACAACTAATCTTTTTCTTAACGATTCTGCCCTACGTTTTGCTGTACTATTATTAGATTCATAACTTAAAGCTTGTTCGTAGGTTTCTAAAGCTTTAACAGTCATTTGTTTTCGTTCATATACGTTACCCAAGTTATTTAAAGCGATCACATATTCTGGGTAGAGTTTCAGGGCTTCTTTATATTGACGAATAGCAATATCATATTGTTCTTGTGCAAAATAAGCATATCCCATAGCGTTATGGATTAGTGCTTTGTTTTCTGGCTCGATATTTTTTTCTGCTTTTAGGGCTTTTTGAAATAAGCCAATGGATTGAACAAATAATTTTTTATCAAGGTAAAGACTACCAAGCTCATAATATTCTAGAGCAGTTCCTTTCTCTTGTTTAAGTTTTTTCTGGAGACGAGAAAACACACTTTCTGAGCGACGAGTTTTGATGATTTCTATGAGAATAACGATGGCAGCTATAGATAATAAAACTAGTAAGATGACCAGATAAATAGTAGGCAGTTTTTCATTCATAGTTGTTTATTATTGGTTATTTTTGGGTTATTTTGTTGATTATGACTTAGTTAGGGTAATCCCCAGTATTCACTTCTCTCTTGTAACCACCCTGATTTTCGCCAACGAACGATCGCTTCTCGCACTTGTTTTCGCAAATCTTCATATTGGATTCCTTTAGGCATAACTATCGATAAAGGCTCTCCAGATAATCTATCTGATAATAGTTGATATTGAGGGTATTGTTGTGTCCAACCAGCAAGAATACTTAGATCGCCAGCAAAGGCAGAAGCTTTATTAGTTTCTAAAAGATTTAGTGCTTCTTGATAGGATTGTACCCCAATTAGTTGGGCGTTAGGTAACTTATGACGAACTATGGCAATGGTAGATGAGCCTTGTAATACAGCAATTTTGGCTGTAGCTAAGTTTTCTTTACTATCTATTAAGTTATTAGTAATTAGTCCTGTACCATCAAGATAATAGTAAGGGCTAAAGTCAACAATTCTAGTGCGGGGAATGGTTGCAGTGACTCTAGCGATCGCGATATCTACTCGATCTTCTAATACTGCTTGCAAGCGTTCTTGATTAGTAACGGGTTTGAGGACTAAGGCATCAGCATTTCCTAGTAATTCTTCAGCTAAACGATGAGCTATATCAATTTCTAAGCCAACTAAATTTCCCTGTTCGTCGCTAAAACCAAGAGGACGAATATTATCTTTAACTGCCACAATTAATTGTCCTCTTTTTTTGATCTCTGCTAACTCCGCAGTTTTAGCTGATGGGGATTGAATTATGGTGATTGTTAGTAAACCAATCAGAGTAGCTAGGAGAGATAACTTTTTTTTAATCATGCGATCGCATTTATTTCCTTGAGAAAAGTTTTTACCTGGTGGGGATTTTTTAAAATGATAATTTCTTGTGAATTTTGATGTTGGTTCAGTCTAGATAGAATTTGTGGTCGTTGTTGTCTAGGAAAATTATAAACGTAGCGTAAAAATTCCCAGGTTATTCTTTCTCTGCAACCATCAGCCATATCTTCTCTTACTCTACCTCGATATTGCAGATATCTTTTAATGATGCGCCATAAACATAACTCACGGGGAAAATCGAGCCAAATAATTGCATCGGCTGATTCCAGTCGTTTATCCATAGTACCTCCATAGTTACCATCGATAATCCAGCGATCGCCAGTGAGCAACTTTTGATGTATGGCATCCCAATCATTTGAGGAAGTTTCTACCCAATTTGCGTGCCAGTAATAAGAATCTAGATGAATAATTGGTAGAGCGAGTTTTTGTCCTAAACTTCTAGCCAAAGTTGATTTACCTGCGCCACAAGAACCGATAATAGCAATACGCTTCATAATTTTGCCCTAAAAATGGTTAAAACTCGGCTTCTAGACAAAACCGAGTTAACACATCGGATATACAATTTTCAGCTTAATCGTTATCAAATTAACTTGCTTGACTGGCTGCTTCTACAACTTTACCGAAAGCATCAGGGTCAGTCATTGCTAATTGAGCTAGCATTTTCCGATTTAGTTCAATATTAGCCTTTTTGAGCTTCCCTGTTAGTTTACTATAGCTCATGCCATGTAACCGTGCAGCAGCATTAATTCTGGTAATCCAGAGACGGCGGAAATCCCGTTTACGTTTACGGCGATCGCGATAGGCATTCCGTAAAGCTTTCATCACCTGCTGATTAGCTGTACGGAATAGTTTGGAATGGGAACCACGAAAACCCTTAGCTAATTTAAGAACTTTTTTACGACGTTTGCGGGCAACATTACCCCGTTTTACTCTTGTCATAACTAATCTGTATGATATTTATATATTGTTGACAACTTTATTTACTAGTTTGTACATCTAACATTCCAGTTATCTTTACATTAGATATAAGGCAACATTAAGCGTACATTTTTTTCATCAGCTTCATGAACTAAAGCGATATTAGAGAGGCGACGGCGAGTTTGTTCAGAACTCTTATGATATAGCATATGGTTTTTGAAAGCTTTACGACGAAAAATTTTTTTACCGCTACCAGTAAGGCGAAAACGTTTAGCAGCAGCTTTACGAGTCTTTAACTTGGGCATAGTTTATGTTGAATTCGACACAATTTACCATTATACCCTGTTTGTCTGGAGAATAAAGATAAACAGTTTAGAATAGCAGAACTACTAGTATTCAACAGTAAGATAGAAAAGCATCTATTCTGTTCACTAGTACAACACAGATGAAATTTTGGCAACAATCTTTGACAACAAAAGTTGCTAATTATTTCCTGTTTCTGTCTCTAATTACA
>JBFRWE010000024.1:0-4770 GCA_051439345.1 Xenococcaceae cyanobacterium | reverse complement strand
CGAATTTGGGCTTTGTTTGGGCTTAATTTTTGTTAAAGTTTTAAGCGATCGCTGTATAAAGTAATGCTAAAGCCAATTATTAAAAGCATTCTATCTTGTTTTGATCCTTAAAATTGTTTAAGTACCGTTAGTACAGCTTCGTAGCTTCTAATCAGCCAGACTTATTTATTACTCTCGTGTCATATCTGACAAGGGTTAGAGCTAGTTACATTATCTTAGGGACAATTCCAAGATTATTTGGGAATAAGTCCACATATTACCGCCTACTCATAAGCCTTCAAACGCCTCGCTTAGCTACACACATAAGAGATAAGGCAGCTTCGGGAGAATTTGGAGCTATCTGAGATAGTTGTTGTGCCAATCTATATTTCCAAGCTGCTTGTCCATAATTACCTTCAAGCACCTTAGCTCCGACCGTATGGTTGTGTGGATAAACTCTGACGGTAAAACCCCGTGGCTCTAAAATTTTGGAATAAAATTTTGGTGTTAGTCCATCGCCAGGCTTGTGATGAATCTCAGTTGCTAATGCCCAAGTTTGCTCTTCTTCAGTAGCGTGATATCCTCGCTTCAATATACGATATACAAGCAATCTAGCCTTCCACAAAAGTAAAGCCAGTCCTTTATAGTTCCAGGCAATGAGTTGAGGATCATGATCAGTAACCAAAATTCCTCCTGGACGAACCAGACGACTAGCTTCTAACAATGTTTGACTCATATCCTCGCAGTGATGCAACGTAGCATTAACAACGACAATATCCGCAAATTCAGAAACAAGAGGAAGGTTTTGAGCATCTGCCAGCAAACAAGTATAACCAAGCTCCTGAGCCATTTTTAAAGCTCCTAAACTAACATCCACTCCAATTAATAATTTAGGTACTCCTCCAACTGTTTTATATACATTACCTGGACCACAACCAATATCCACGACAATCTTATTATCCCAACTTCCAGTAGCCGCCTGCCAGCGACATTTAAAAGCATCATCACGGTGACAGGCTTCAAGGTAGTTTTTTCCCCATATAGGATGTCCGAAATAATAGCTGTTAGCTTCAATAGCAGGTGTAGGAGAAAAAATCTGATCAACTAAAATCCCTTCCTTAAGACAATCAAGAGAAAAATTTGAAGTTAGATAAGGTTCTAGAGAAACTAAATTAGAAGTTGGCATAATACAACTCTGTTATTTATTTCTTTTTGGAGAAAGTCGAAAATTTACACTTCACAATAAAAGGGCAAATGCATCTAATTCGGTATGAATTATTACTAAATAGTGGACAAATTTAGTTAAGTTTTGTAAATCGCCTAGTCTTAAAAGGAATTCTTCTTAATAAGCTGAACAAACCCCTAAACACTGGGCATTACAGCGATAATTCCTCGAAATTCAAATTTCGTAGAATTCTTCTCTCTAATCGATCTGATTGCTCTTTAAACTTTACCTTAATATGACTCTTAAAAGCTTACTGTACAAGAATTAAGCAAGTTTATTACCTCTAGAAACTAGAAAATAAAATCACTAATAAATATAAAGCCCTCTACTCAATACCAAAAGTAGGGGGTTTGTAAATTTTTTTTACGCTATCCCATGAAAGCGATTGATTTGTAACGCGGAGGGCGTTAGGTTTTTAGGTGCTAATCAAAGAAACCTGGAGTTACTGGGAAAACAATGCTCTGTCAGGAGCATCAACAGCAACAAACCCCCCGCTCAATCATAAATATAGCTGAGTTTGTTGCCTTTTACCAGTGGTGAAGGGCAACAAGACATGAAACTAAAACCTGCTAACTACTCCGAAACCGAATTAAACGAATTTCTAGAAGGATTATTAAAATATTTCAATCATTTATGGCGTTTTATCGAAGCCGACAACATCAAAGATGTAAGAGGAAAAAAACCCGAATGGTTTACAGAGACAAGATTTCCTTTAGAAACTTGGACATTGTTACAGAGGTTTTTAGACCCAGATGTACTGGTGGGAATAAGATTCAGCACCAAAAAAGACAGTTTGGTCAAATACTTGATGCTCGATATAGACCGTCAGAGTGAGTACCACCCATTAAATAATCCAGAAAAATTCAGAAGATTACTCCACGCATTAGAAGACGCAGGACTACCAGGATATGTACTGGTGCAATCAAGCCATAGTGAAGGACTACACCTTTACTTGCCCTTATCAAAACCGATACCAACGTTTGCAGCATCATGTTTTCTGAAGAAGACATTAGAAAATGCAGGATTCAAGATAAAAGACGGACAACTAGAGACATTCCCCAACTGCAAATACTTCAACCAAAACAAAATAACAGATTATAAAGCGCACAGACTGCCATTACAGCCCGAATCAGGGTCATTCTTACTAGGAGATGACCTAGAAACCATAAGTGATGATCCAAGGGTCTTTATGAGGCAAATGGACTGGGTAGCAGAAAATAAAAATATTGTTGACGAGCAATTAGAAGAAGCAATAGAAGTAGCCAAACAAGAGGTTTATTGCCAAAGAGTATCGAGAAAAAAAGCCAAAGCGAGCTTAGAAGCGTGGAAAAGAGACTTAGAAAGTTACATCAAAAGAGGATGGACAAAATCAGGACAAACCAACGAATTGCTCTGTAAATTCTCCACATACGGAGTAGTATTTATGGGGTTAAAAGGAGAAGAGCTACAAGGGCGCATTAAAGAGATGGTGGAAAACGCGCCAGGGTATGAAGAACATTGCAATCACAAGCATGAAATAGACAAAAGAATCAGAGAGAGAGCCTCTGGAGCGGAAAAATACTACTGGGCAATAGGAGAAGTGCCAAAGCGAATAGGAACATACAAAGACATATTCGGAAACATCCATGAAGCTACCAACAAAAACAAAGAAAAAGCCAAGAAAACACTCTCAAGACTAAAAGCAGTAGTAAAGCATATTAGACAAAAAATAGAAATAATACCCAAAACCCTAACTGAATTCAGAACATTAGTGATAGAAACATCAAAAAGGTTATTTGGGGAAGGATTTGGCAACAAAACCCTAAACAAAGAATGTTACGCGCAAGAATGGAAACCAGTATATGAGGAGCTAAAAGCCAACCAGATAGTAATAAACATACCCGAAGAAGAGACAACCTTAGAGGAAAAAGTCGAGGAGATAATACAAGAAGAGATACAAAAGGTAGTACAAGAAGAAAAAATCGAGTCAGCAATACAAGAGGTAGTACAAGAAGAAATACAAACAGAAACACCTGTTAAAAAAGCTGAAATAGCGATGAAACAAGGGCGGTACACACCTTTGTCAAAAGAGCCAAAAATAGAAACGCCGAAAAGCCCACCAAATAAGGGCGGTACACACCCTGACCTATATGAAGGTTTTGAGAGAGCCGAAGGCGATCTGTGTTTTTATAGCGGTAATCCAAGTTCGGGGTTAATCGATTTGGAAGGTTTTAAATATCCGCAAATCAGAATGATTAAATCAAACCAGCTTGTAAAAATTGTTTCAACATCTCATAGTAGTAATTTAAGAGACATCCCACCCAAACAAAAACTGGTTTATGTACAACCTCTGGAAATAAGTTTGAACTTAACAGAAGACTGGAAAGAGAAAGGAATTGTAGTAAAACAATCTGATTTAGAGAAATTAGATATTCCGATAGAACAATTAAAAGTGGAATCAATCATAAGTTTGACTAATAGGCTAAAAACCGCAAGCGACCGCCAAAAAGTAGATAAAAAAAACTTATCAAAGCTGATTAGTCAGGAATTTGTTGTCGAAATACCAGAGGATTTTTGGTAATGATCATCGGCTTTGTTTGTTGTAATAATTCTTGTAGTAACTTTTGACGATTTTGGCATTGGCTAATAATTCACCAGATTTGAAGTGTAAAAATCCATCTTGGAGACGGCTACGAAAAGACCAAAATTGAGAAGTTCTAACTTTGCCAGGACAATTTTTGATGATTAAAAAACTAATAGAATCTTCAATTTCCTGGCTAGTTCTATCAGGACGAATGTTTTTTTGAACTTTTAAAATAACTTGTTCGCTGCTACGTAAGGTAACAATTCCTTGAGATACAAAGGTGTTATTTTCAGAAAAGACTTTTGGGATTTTAGATTTACCAATTCTTTCGAGCAAACAGAATTGATAATAAGGAGGTTCACTTAACCCATAAACATAAAAAAGGAATTGATGTTTTTGTTGAAAATTTTTTTGCTGACGATTTTGACTATTGTTTTTAAAGAGAAACTTCAAGAGGTCTTGACGACAGATAGTAGGAAAAAGTCCGTGTTCTGTCATGAGAATACCTTGAGATGAATCATTATCACTGGGTAAATATTCGCCACGAATTAGTCCCGAACTACGGAAAAAAATTGGTTGATCTGAGTCAGACATAATTGAGAGTTTATCCTTTGCCTTTTTTCTTACTATTATCTTGATTAGGAAGAGAAAAATCAAAAAGAAGACGGTCTGTCTCTCTAGATAAAAATCCATCCAACCGCTTCAGAATCTTTTTCTCATCTAACTCCCCCTTTTTCATCATCTCCATCATTAAAGCACCAAGTAAAATTTTACGCCTAGTGTCTTTCTTACGCTCGGCTTGAGAGAGCTTATTTTTTTCCTTACGTATCTGAGCTTTAAGCTCTTCTTGTTTCTTTAATAATTGCTCTAACCTACTAGCGGTACTTAAACAATTTTAATGGTCAAAACAAGATAGAATGCTTTTAATAATTGACTTGAGCATTACTCTATAGAGCGATCGCTACCATGAAAGAAACCACTCCCGCAGCTATGCCTCCCTGCT
>JBFRWE010000023.1:0-9321 GCA_051439345.1 Xenococcaceae cyanobacterium | reverse complement strand
CACAATCTTTATATAGCAATGGTTTGAACTCCTGTATTATAGATATTAGTTAGTAAGTCACGAAGACTTTTGAATTGATGGTGAGACTCCCTGTATATGGACACTCTGGTTAAAAGGTAGTTGCGGGAAAACCAAAACTCGGTGTTAAACACTCCAGACCTAGCCTTTACAAGTAAAGCTTTCAGAAATAGTGAAACAAAACTGATAAATATAGCTAACGATAACCAAAAGATAAAAGTATACTCAGACCCAGTAATGGGCGAGAGAGTAGCGGGTTTTTGGCTAACCCTAGTGGATTACTACAGTGTTCGCAAGGTTTTTCCTGTCGGCACTAAGGTAGTAATTGTTTCGTGTAGTTTTACTGTGTCCTCTGAATCTCCGTCGCTTTTAGCGCGGAGAGTGTCAAAACCGTTAAATTTGGATAAGCCGATTGCTTAATTCTCAGGTGATTCCCTTTCTTCCTGCTGAATAATCAGGGTAGCAGGAGTTTGACGTACTTGTTCTTCTAAAGGTTGAACTTTATCAACTAATTTGATAAATTCTCGATAGTCAGGAACTTGGAAAGTAGGTATGTAACCCGCATCAGCAGCAATATCTGTGGGAGCTTCTATCATTATTGTTTTAATTTGTTCTTGTTGATTGGATTCAATGTTAGGACTGAGTAAGACTGCCCCAGCAGGAATCCAACGACTTTTATGTAATATTCTAAATTTGGTATTAGGAAAATCTCTTTGATAGCGTTCGTATTCATATTCTGCTAATGCACCAGATTCAACTTTTCCTTCACTAATTAATTGCAATATTTGCTTGGGAGTAGAGGCAAAGATTACTTTAGCTAAGGTTAGACCGTAAAGATCGTATAAAGGTAAATAGTAGCCAGCAGCAGAGCCTCTTTTTCCTAAAGCTATAGTCTGATTAGATAAATCACCAAGCTTGCTAATATTACTATCGGCTCTGACAACTATTAGCGAGCGCTCTAGGTTACTAATTTTCTCTAAAGGAAAAACAGGACTATACAATTCCTTGCCTATAGCGATCGCTGCTAGTCCTGGAGGCGCAAACACAATTGACCAATTTTTTCTTTGAATTTGTTCTAAAGCTTGTAATTCATTATAAGTAGGCTCTAGTTCGACAATGGAATTAGTCTTGCGAGCTAAATATTGTTGCAAACGCTCATAGTTCGATATGGATACTGTTCCTTCTCCATAACTGACTACCCCAATAGTCAATTTGTCCAAATTTAGAGAGGACTGGTTGTTACAGCCGTAGGTAAATAGACCAAGAACAATAAATAAACATAATTTGTATCCATATTTAACAGTAATCTTTTGAACTCCTTTAACCTTAATCATTTATTTTCCTAGTCGATAACCTACTCCTCTGACTGTTTCGATCGCTTTACTGCTTAATTTTTTGCGTAAATAACCAATATAAACATCGACAATATTGGAGCCTGGATCGTAATCATACCCCCAAACTCGATCTAAGAGTTGTTCTCTAGTCATTACTTGCCCTGGATGCTCCATAAAAGTTTCGAGCAAGGTAAACTCTTTAGCCGGAAGTTCTATTTGTTTGCCTTTGTACTCTACTTTTCTAGTCCGTAGATCGAGAATAATCTGACCGACTTGTAAAAGAGAATTTTTATTAGTAAAGTTAGTCTGATTTGGGCGCAGGCGCAAATTAATTCTGGCGACTAATTCTTCAAAACGAAAAGGTTTAGTAACATAGTCATCTGCACCACCTTCTAAGCCAGCTATCTTATCATTAATATCATCGCGAGCTGTAAGAATAATAATTGGTAAATCTGCTCCTTGACCTCTTAATTCTTCCAAAACTTCTAAGCCGTCTTTTTCTGGCAAGCCTAGATCTAGTAAAAGTAGGTCAAAATTATCGTTGAACACCATCTGCATTACTGCTGGTGCATCTGGGGCGATCGCGGTATTAAACCCCTTAGCTTTCAAGCCTTTTTCCAGGAAAGAGGCGATGCGGGGTTCATCTTCAGCTATCAGAATAGAAGTCATTATTATTTTCTTGTTCGTTCAACTAAACTCGGTTTTAGCGGTAATATAAGGGTGAAGGTCGAACCTATTTTGGGTACACTATATAACTCTACGCGACCATTGTGACTGTTAACGATCGCCTGAACAATAGCCAAGCCTAACCCAGCCCCATCAGAACGGCGACGGCTATGACTAGCACGAGCAAATCTCTGGAAAATCTTATCCTGGTCTTTAAGTTTAATCCCTTCTCCTGTATCTCTTACCCACAAACGTACGTGTTGATCGCGTATAGATGAGCCAAGAGCAATGGTATCTCTGGAAGTTGTATGCTGAATAGCATTTTCTGCTAAATTCATAATAGCTTGAGTCAGACGCTGGCGATCGCCAATAATTGTTCCTTGACCCTTTCCTTCTAGTTTCCAGTTTTGGTTAGATAGACACTGAACCTTAGAATATAGTTCCTCAGTAAAAGTAGCTAAATCAATAGGTTCTAATCTGAGGAAGGCTCTTTGTTCGCTCTTAGCTAATAGAAGGAGATCGTCTACAAAGCGAGTCATGCGATCGAGTTCATCTAAAACTATATCCATGGTTGCTTTGATTTCTTCTGGATCGTCTTCTAGCAATTCCAAATGACCACGAATAATTGTAATGGGAGTACGTAATTCATGACCAGCATCATTAATAAAATTACGCTGAGTCTGAAATGCTTTTTCTAAACGCTCCATCATCTTATTAAAAGTTCTAGCCAAATCCGCCATCTCCCCATCACCACGAACGGGAATTCTTTTGGTTAAGTCGCTTTCCCCGATGGAACGAGCAGCCTCAGTTAGAGTTCTGAGTGGACGCAAAACTTGCCCAGCAATTATCCAAGCTAACATCAAAGCAATAAATAGAGCAAAAACTAGAACTTGGATAACAATGTAGACTGTAGCAAAAACTTCCTCTCTTTCTCCGTCTGTACTACTAGCAACAATTAAAACACCAACAACCTTGTCGTTAATTTTTAGTGGTGCGGTGTTATAGAGAAAATCCCCAGCTTCAGGATCGGTAGCTATATTAGGACCTATTATAGGTACAGTAGTTTGGGCTAAGACTTTGATTAAGTTAGAATCTTCTCTTAGCACTTCAGGTAATGCGGAGGGACTAGACTTATAAATTTTACCCTCAATCGTAGCAATTAAAAAGGTCTTGTCTGCGGGAATGTGAGAGTTTAAATAATCATCAAAGATGGCTTTTGTCTTGGTTTTTGGTACAGTAAAATCGAGTTGATTTTTTCGCTCGATAGATTTTTCAAATTCTTCAAATTCTTCGTTTAAATCCTCTATTACTCTTTCATCTACTTGTTTAATCACTAATTGAGTAAAAATAGGAATAGACAATCCTACCAGGCATACCAAGAGTAGAGCATACCAAGCCAAAATGCGAGTCCGTGCTTCCCAAAAGAAACCTTTTTTTTGAGATAGCAATTCTAATTTAGATTGTTCTATTACATCCGCCATAATGAGATAGCAAAATTCGGAGTTCAGGATTTTTGCAGAACCGCTAGATGAACATCTATTTGGGTAAGTTAGGCAATGCTACCTCGTTTACGAGTCTCTTTATAAGATGTTCCCACATTTCTTACTCCAGCGCGAATTAACTGTAGTTCTAGCAGAGCAAAAAAACGAGCGCGATCGCCTCCCCTAACCACTGCTTGATTATGAGCTTCTGCTAAAGCAACAGGGTAGCCATAACCCTTTTGTACCTGTGTCAACATAATACTTAAAGATTGAGAGAAAAGGTTAGAATCTTCTGCTACCCAAGCAGGTATTTCAATACGGGCTATTTCCGAACCGACATTGACATAACAAAAATAAACTCGTTGTGACTCGTCATAGAGATCGAGAATCCTTAAAGAACTTCGGTATAGAGGACTTCTTTGTCCTGGTGCTAGTTGACTTCCCCAGAAAGTAGCGTCCCTAAGGGGAGTAGTTTTTTGACAGGGATAGTTATCAACTAAATCTCCACAGTGAACTACACAGTTAGGATGAGCGTGAGGACAAGCGGGTAGACGGAAAAAATTTAACGCCTCGACGCTGCGAGATGCACTAACGTAACCCATCAAAGGAATGTTAGTTTTTTTTAATTGCTCCCAAGCAGCTAAGATCGGAGATAAAATTTGAGTCCTGGCTTCTGTGGGTAATCCATCCAGAAACCAGTAAATTAAAGAACCATCTACCATGGCTAAATTGGGTATGTCTGGATGTCCTCCTGGGGGTAATACCCACCGACAAGCCATCTCTGACAACATTTGAGCTTCAGAAACATTACGCCGATAACCCATCCACTCTTCTAAACGAATTCCCCACTCTTTGGCAATATAAAGATCTTCGGTTTTATAAAATACTTCTGGTAAACTATCTAAAAGAGGATGCAAGCTCTGTCCGTAGTGCAACATGATACGACCTACATTGATCAGATAGCAGTAAGCTATCTCGTGGTGAGAAGGAGAAATTTGTGACCCATCTGTGGCAAAAACACTATGACTGTAAGGAGGAGGCTGAATATCAATACGAGTATCTAGAGGTTCAACAGGAACAGCAGCACTAAAAATTAATCGATCGCGCCAGTTTTCTTGTTCTGCTATTAACTCTGCTTGCCTAGTTTGAGCCGAAGCCAGTAATATTTGAGCCTGTTCTAAACGCTGACGGGAAGCTAATGCTTCTTTTCTTAGGTGCTGGCTAATTCCTGGAATTTGCCCCGCTAATTTGGCTAAATCAAGCATAATAGCGTTTTAATATATATTCAGCCTGATTATAGTTTAAGATCGAGAAAGACTACTTAAAACGATCTTAATTCTCACAACTATAAGCTGTAACAATAGTGCAGCTTTTAACTACAAGTTTCCCCGTCAATCAATTAGTTAGAGTTTTGTTACCTAAGATTCATTTTTGTATACTAATTCTCTGTAAACTTAAAAGTATCATGTTGAATATCAAGCTACCCTCAAAAAACTCTTCAAGTTACCAGTATTTCTAGTTTTCGTTTTAATTCTGAAAGTCTATCTAGTTAAATTCTAATTTAGTTTACAATAGTTAACATCACCTATGTAGTTTTGTAAAAAAAAACCATGAGTAAATAGCTAAATTATTTTATTCAACAAGAAGGGAAACTTTTTTAGGAAATACCTAAACAAATAGATTAAGAATGTTACAAAGCTATTTATCATTGAACTTCAGCGATCTAAACCGTTCCTTCGCTCAAAAAGAAACTTAATTTAATGCTCAAAGTCTTCTCATATTTTTTTTCTTTTTCTGGGAAACTAAGATAAGCGACCCTTGTCTAACTCATTTTTCTAACCCAACTCTATCTCAAGCAAACTCAAGCCATGAAAACAGCCAGTAAATCTAACGATTTAGTTAGAAGCTATCTCAAAGAAATTGGTCGAGTACCGTTACTAACTCATGAAGAAGAAATTCTCTACGCCAAACGAGTACAAAAATTGATAGCTTTAGAGAAAATCAAAGAATCTCTCCAAGCAGAAATAGGTATAGAACCCACAGAAAGCGAATGGGCTAAGACGGCCAATATGGATATAGCTCAATTACAAACTGTGGTTCAAGCAGGAGAGGCAGCCAAGCAAAAAATGATTGAAGCCAATTTACGTTTGGTGGTATCTGTGGCTAAAAAGTATCTCAAGCGTAATCTTGATTTGCTGGACTTGATCCAAGAAGGTACTATCGGTATGCAAAGAGGAGTAGAAAAGTTTGACCCGACTAAGGGTTATCGCTTCTCAACCTACGCCTACTGGTGGATAAGGCAAGCTATTACCCGTGCTATTGCCGAAAAAGGGCGTACTATCCGCTTACCAATTCACATTACTGAAAAACTCAACAAAATTAAAAAAGCTCAGCGAAAATTAGCTCAACAAAAAGGAAGAACTGCAACTATTGGCGAGTTAGCAGAAGAATTAGAACTTACACCGAAACAAGTGCGAGAATATTTAGAGCGATCGCGCCAACCAATTTCTCTGGATGTAAGAGTGGGGGATAATAATGATACCGAATTAGGAGAAATGTTGGAAGATACAGGTCAGTCCCCTGAAGATTACGCTACCTATTCTTCTCTTAAAAGAGATTTAGAAAAATTAATGTCAGATCTTACTCCTCAACAAAGGGAAGTAATAGCTCTTAGATTTGGGTTAACTGATGGTAAACCTTTAACCTTAGCCAAAATAGGTAATTGTTTAAATATCAGTCGTGAACGAGTACGTCAAATAGAAAGAGAGGCTTTATCTAAGTTACGAAAACGCAAGACTTTTATTCGTGAGTATCTTGCTAGTTAGGCTTAGAAACATTAAAAATGCCTCCTTGAATTCTGGGAAAGGTGATGGGCAAGATAGAATAAGCGATTTAGGTAAATCCAAGCTTAGTCACAAAATAACTGTGGTCGGCAAAACAGAATTCAATAGTTCGGTTTTACTGACCACTAATTCAAACCGAAACTTGCTACATTGATAAAAAGATTACAAATATTGTTCAAGTAATTTATTAAGTTTATTTATATTTCTATCCATTTGCAGCAAAATTCATCAGAGGTCTCCAGTGAACCAAGAATCTAATCGTCCCCAAAGTATACTCGGTGGTGAAAGTGAAGCTAACAACTTATGGCAATATGTTCAAGCCCTTAGCCCTGAAACCATTGCTCAACTATCTAAGCCTCATTCTCCAGAAGTTGTTCAAGTTATGGAAAAAAATATCATTGGTTTACTAGGAAATCTTCCTTCTGAGCAATTTGAAGTATCCATTAATACCAGTAGGGAACACCTAGGGAAACTACTCGCTTCTGCTATGATGAGTGGCTATTTTCTCAGAAATGCCGAACAACGGATGACATTTGAAAAATCAATCCAAAAAGTAGGGGAAATTGGTAAAGCTGACGAATAATCCAAGCCTTGATTATTAACTGTAGCAATCCTACTTTTAGCTATGAATACTTATGGTCTCTACTTTCATGAGGTACGCAGCCCCAGGAACTTCGTGGCTTCTTACGTGATTGCACAAGCTGGGGTTCCCCCAGCTTGTGCAATCACGCGCTTTAGCCCGAAGAGGAACAACAGATAAGGGCTTTAGCCCGAAGAGGAATATACAATTTCGACATCAAATCTTTATAGAGCAATGGTTTGAACTCCTGTACTATGGATATTAGCTAGTAAGTCAGGATGATTTTTGAATTGTGGGTGAGACTTCCTGTCTATGGACACTCTGGTTAAAAGGTAAATGAGTATAACTTGCATCGATGAGAAGTGCTATTATGTGGTACTTCTCATTTAACTTAAGCTTTATTTAAGAAAAAAGCTCTGAAATACAGGGTTTTTTCTTAAATCTATATTGTATTACATAAAAATGGACACTTCCCCAACTTGGAATATTGGTCTAAGCTAAGGATAAATACTTATAAATAACCAGGATAAAAAAAGAGGAAAATCATCTTAATCATGCTTTTCCCCTTTCAATAAGCCTACTAAGTATCTCATTACTTTTTCCTATTAGTATTATAACCTTGGGCTTTTTTCGGATTTTTGACTAAATTTTGTTAAAAAACTGTAAGTGATATCAGTTTAATTAGTTACTTTTTTAAAAAATTAGCTAATAATAGCTTTTTATTTAGTTAAGGAACAGTTATCTGAAGCTCTATCAGGAGTTAACTTAAAAACCACCTTATGAGTCAAACTTTATCTTCTTTACCTCATAAACGAATTGGAGTAGCTGTTATTCGTAATCAGCAAGGACAAATTTTGATCGATCGTAGACGAGATGAAGGAGAGATGGGTGGTTTATGGGAATTTCCTGGAGGCAAAATTGAAAACAACGAGACAGTAGAAGAATGTATTTTAAGAGAAATCAAAGAAGAATTGTCTCTAAAAATAGCAGTGGGTAAATGCTTAACAATTGTTAATCATATTTACCCCGCTTTTGAAATTACTTTATTTGTCCATGAATGCCAGTATCTAGGTGGTCAACCTCAGCCTCTTGCCTGTGAGGAAATTCGCTGGGTTAACCTAGAAGAAATAAGTCAATATAATTTTCCAGAAGCTAATCGAGAAATAATTGCTACCTTATACAATCTTAATGAGCCAAAATGACTGCTAAATCCGTACCTGAAGATCTAATTGTTAAAGAATTTTCAGCTTCTAAGCAAGCTAAATTGTTCAACTCTCTTCAACAATCTTGCCTTAGTGGTCAGCTTGTCTTTACCACTCCGCACCAACAGTATCAATGGTGCTTTTATATTTACTTAGGACAAATTGTCTATGCCACAGGAGGAGTTCATCCCTTTAGACGTTGGCAAAGAAATGTTCTGGTTCATCTTCCTCAAATCTCTTTAGACCTCAAAGAAGAAATATCAGCAGGAACTATAGATACAAATAATAGTCTTTGGGAATATCAACAAATCTTTGATTGGGTAAAGCAGGAAAAAATTACTGAGAAACAAGCAAATAAGATTGTTAGTTCTATAGTTGAAGAAGTAATATTTGACATTACTCAGAGAATAGAAGTTATTTGTAAAATTTATCAAGGTCAGTGGTTTGAACCTCAGTTTGAATTAATCGCTCCTCAAAAACTAATTCAGAAAAATCAACGACTTTGGCAAAGTTGGCAGAAATCAAAAATAGCCGATCGCTTTCCTTGTATGGCTCCTACTATACTCCAAGACAAGCAACTAAAACAAAGTACTTCTGAGCGTGCTTATCAAAATTTATGTAAACTCCTAAACGGTAATAAGACGATCAGAGATTTAGCTATTGAACTAAAAACTTCGCCTTTGCAACTAACTCGTTCTTTTTTACCTTATTTGCAATCGGGAGTTTTAGGTTTAACAGAGATACCCGATTTAATTGAATTATCCTCAGAAGGTAAAATTGCTACTCCCCAAAACAAGAGTCAACCTCTAGTTGCCTGTGTTGATGATAGCGAGATGGTTTGTTTTACTATAGAGCAGATTTTATCTATTTCAGGCTATCGTTTCCTAGCTATTAATGACCCTCTTAGAGCAATTTCTACCTTGCTAGAACACAAACCAGATTTGATTTTTTTAGATATAGTTATGCCTCATATCAGTGGTTACGAACTGTGTTCAAAGCTACGCCAGCATCCTTCCTTTGTCCACACACCTATAGTCTTTTTAACTAGTAACAACGGGATGGTCGATCGACTGAGAGCTAAAATGGCTGGTTCTTCTGATTTTGTTAACAAAACTATAGATCCAGATAAGCTGCTGAATTTAATTAGTAAGCATCTGGATCTTTAAGAGATTTATAGCAATTTTCAGACCTGCGTTA
>JBFRWE010000022.1:0-5021 GCA_051439345.1 Xenococcaceae cyanobacterium | reverse complement strand
CTTCCTCCGCTTCCTCTGCCCGTCTCAACCGTCAAATCTTAAAATCATACCCCTGAAAGTGCTTCCTCTGCCCCTCTGCTCCCTCTGCCTTCCCTCATTTTATAATTAATTACACCCACCTACTTACTTTGTGCCTTTCGACTTGTTTGATTAATTCTCTCCTGCCAAATTTCCACTAAATTTTGAATTGTTTGTTCCCAAGTATATTCAGAAATAACTAATTCTCGACCTTTTTTTCCCATTTCTTGTCTTAAAGCTGTATTTTCGACTAAAATTCTCAGTTTATCTGTAAAATCCCTAATATCTTGAGGATTAAACAGAAATCCATTCACTCCTTCTTCTATGTTTTCCATTACTCCCCCAGCGCGGGGTGCTAAGACAGGAATACCAGCAGCAAAAGCTTCTAATACAGTTAATCCCTTCGTTTCTTTCTGTGAGGTAGTTACATGAATATCACTATTAGCTAATAGTGCAGGAACATTTTCGGGCAAAACTCTACCTAGTAAATGGACATGAGGTGTTAGCTTACCCAGTTTAGTGAGAATCTCTTCTTTACTTTCCCCATCTCCAGCAATTAAGATCGCTAATCTAGCTGGCTCGATCGCTCTGAAAACAGCAGGGAAAGCATCAAGGGTAAAATCCCAACCTTTATCGGGAGTTAATCGACCAAGAAAGATCAACTTAACTTGTCGATCTACTTGTGGCAAATTATAGGTCTGAGCAAAAAAATTCTCTTGTCGTAATTTGGGGTTGAAATTACTTCCATCCAGACCAAGGAAATTACCATAAATGGCATTATTAATACCTAGATTCCTGACTTTAGGTAGCGTCACCTTACTAGCTACAAGAGTTACATCGTAACAATTATAAACATATACAATTAGTTTTTTAACTAGGAATTGAAGAACGGCGATCGCCCAACCAGGTAAAGGGAAAAAGTCTTCTAAATATTCTAAAAAATTAGTTCTAAAAAAACTAACACAAGGAATACTTTTTCTTTTAGCAAAATCTACACCAGCAACCCGCCAAAACCCCAAAAATAATCTTTCTGGTTCATCGACATGGATTATGTCTGGTTGAAATTGTTCTAATTCTTGTAAAACTGTCTTGTAGGAACTTCGAGTTACGTCATTCTCAAAATCAACAAAAAAAGGCTGACTTTTAAGATTTACGACTCTTACTCCCGGCAAAATCTCACCAGTATATTCGCGCCAGTTAGGATATATAGACTCTAAATCACTGTAGTCTGGGCAAAATAATAATACTTGATGTCCTCCTTTACTTAGTTTCTGCAACCGATAAAATCCACTAACTGTGACACCATCAACAACAGGTAGGAAGCCAGAAGTAATAATTGCAATTTTCATGAAAAAATTTCTGCTTTGTCGCTGCGATTATAGCAATGATCGGGCATTTATCAGTTACTTAAGGCGATCGCCTTGGATGGCTAATTTAATTTAATTATTACTTAATTATTATTTACCAAAAGCCTCTTCTACCATTAGGCAAAATAGTTGTCCAATTAGTTTTTGCTTGAGCTAGTTGTTCTTTCGTAATGGTGGCACTAGTAAGATTAGCACCGCAGAAATTAACCCCTTTGAGCTTGGCATTGTCAAAACGAGTAAAACTTAAATCTGCTCCACGGAAATCTACTCCTTCTAAATTAGCAGCCACAAAGTAAGCTCGACCCAAATGAGCATTACGAAAACTTGCTTGACGTGTATCGGTATTACTAAAATTGGTCGATGATAGTTCTGCTCCCTGAAAATTTGTCCTGATTAATTTAGACTGCTTAAAACTAGCTTTAGATAAATCTACTTTTTCCAAGTCCTGTAAACTAAGATCTTTGAGTCTAAAATCTCTTCTACCATTTGCATAAGCATCTAATAGAGTTTCTTTATCTATTTTGGTCAGCTTTGTGGGTTCTGTGGACTTACCTTTACCTAAAACAGTTTTTTGAGCACTTTGATTGCCAAAAGATCTACGACTACTTTTTGTTCTGGATGAATTTGCTTGCTCCTTGCTTCTGGATAAAGATCTATTTCTAGCAGAATTTGAATTAGCTCTACGAAGAGAATTCTTTTCAATCAGCCGGGAACTACCTCTTGCCGTTTTTGAGGCAAACATAGAATGTCTTGAGCCAGAAGAATGTTGAGATGGAGTAGACAATCCAGAAGAGGAACTAATCATGCTGTCTGCTAGGCTATCTATGTGACCGTCTAAATCTAATACTCCGAGTGCTTCATCGGCTGTTTTATAACGATTTTTTACAGAAACTTCCAACATAGTAGTTAGAATTTCGGTGAAATGATCGCTCACTCGCAAATTTTTGAACCAGTCTATTTCTCCTGTAATTGGGTCGCATTCCATGTTTTTGGGAGCTTTACCCGTCATTAAATACATACAAGTTATACCTAAAGCATAGATATCACTGGCATAAACAGGACGCATAGCCAACTGTTCTGGAGGAGCAAAACCAGGAGTACCAACGGCAAAGGCAGTTAAAGCTGTTTGTTCGGAATTACCTGCAGCAACTGTATTTACTTGATTTTTAACTACACCAAAATCAATGAGTACTAGTTTTTGATCTAGCTCTCTGCGAATAATATTGGCTGGTTTAATGTCGCGATGAATTACTTTTTGAGCATGAATATCTTTTAAGATAGTCAGAATTTCTTTGAGAACTTGCTTAGCTTGACTTTCGTTGAAAACACCATTTTTTTTAACTTCTTGCTGTAAAGTATTACCTTGAACAAATTCTTGTACCAAGTAAAATTGTTTTCTGTCTTCAAAATAGTCTAATAATCTGGGTATTTGAGGATGATTACCAATCTTGCCCAAGGTTTTTGCTTCTCGCTCAAAAAGTTGCCTTGCCATAGACAAAAATTGAGGATTGTCTGTATTAGGACGTAATTGTTTAATTACACACAAGGGATTACCAGGAAGAGAAATATCCGCAGCTAAGAAAGTTGCTCCAAAACCACCTTTTCCTAGTCCTTTCACTAGATGATAGCGATCGCGCAATAGTAATGTTGAACCACAAGCCTTACAGGTTTTAGCTTTGGGATGATTAATTGGTTTAGGGCAAGATGGATTTAAGCAGTAGGTCATTAAATGATACCAATATTACTCTATGCATATCGATGATTACATAGGGATTACTGAATTGTTCAGTAAAAAAATTACCTATTCCTTTTGTTCCCAAAAAATTCAGTTATCTAACAAGACAGTACCCTAATTTTCCAGAAATCAATCAATGTCGATTAGATTAACCACAAACAATCTTTTTTAAGAGGCAGTTTTCTCAATGTAATAGTTGTGCCAAGCCTACACCGATAAAAGTAGCAACAGCATAACCTAAAATACCACAGAGAATTCCTGGAGTAACTAAATTATCCCACTTCCTTGCTGCTGCCATTGCTGCTGCTGTAGTCGATCCGCCCAAGTTAGCATTAGAAGCGATTAATAATTCGGCTAAGTTCAAATTTAAGATTTTCCCGATTATCAGTAAAACTACTAAATGAACTAAGACAATCATCGCTGCAAAAATAAATAAAATTGGGGCAACTCGAAAAACTACTCCGATATTTGCACTAGCACCAATTGTGGCAAAAAATATCCGCATAAAAAACATACCTATCTGTTCTGCGGAAACTATATTTTGTAAATCGTGAGGGAATATAGTTGCGAAGATTACCATAGTTATGGTTGTTCCGACAATTCCTGCTTGAGGATAGCCCCACCAATTAGCAAAACCATAACCCAAGGTACAAGCAATTCCGCTAATTGCTAAGGATAGACTTATATCTAAGATTTTTAGTTCTTCTTTATTCTCAAAATCAAAGAAATTAACTGGTTTTTTCCTCAACTTTGGTTCAGAATCTGGAGTTGTAAATATTTTTTGTATCCAGGTAATTGAGGGCAAAGAAAATAGCAGGATAAGGTAGCCAGCCATTACTAAATTATTAACTGCTGCTCCAGCACTAAGTAAGTCTCCTGAGCGTAACTCTAAAGTTTGAGCAGTAGCAGCAAAATTTACAGAACCTCCTATATAAGCTGCACAAAAAGTACCTGCTAACTGTCGTCCTGATTCTCCCAAAGGAATTAAATAATAAGCCAAGACTGTACCGACAATTGTTCCGAATAATCCTACTAAATAAGCAACCAGCGTAGAACCAGTTTCTTGCCAAATACGCCAAAGATCGGCTCTAAATAGTAATAAAGGAATAGCTAAAGGTACTAAATAATTCCAGACTACATTGTAAGTAGAAGCCTGGTCGGGAATCACTTTAAGATTAGAAAGAGTGAATGTCGCTAAAATAGTAACAACCACACCAGATATCTTTGTACCCCAGCGAGTTTTTTCTATCCATAAGCCATAAGCTGAGCTTAAAAGCAATATAGACCATAGAGCAAACTTTTGTTCGGGACTAATTAAAGCCATAATAATATCTGACTTTAGGCAAGAAAGTTATGGTTAAATGTTAGAATATTTTGGCGACATAATGTGCAAAATAAATCAATTAAAAAGTTGTTAGTGGTTTGTGATTAATCCTTCGTTTTTATGAATAATCCCCGACTGCCATAGCCTTAAATTTATCTTGAAAAAAAGTAATCAACCCAAAAATTATAGTCACAATAAAAGAAATTAAGATTACTTACAAGGCAAAAGTGTTATGGCTATAACTTTGTCTGCGCCAAAATCGATCGAATCTTACCTAGAAGATGAAGCAGAGTATTTATTGAGCTATAAAGCGAAAATTTCCGCAGATTTGCTCCATTTACCTAGTCCAGATTTGATCGAGCGCATCTTTGTGCCAAGCGATCGCAATCCTCAAGTGCTTCGTAGTCTACAGCAATTGTATGGCAGTGGTAGATTAGCCAATACTGGTTATCTGTCAAATGCGCGAAGCGCAGGGAGTGGGGAGTGGGGGCGCGAAGGGGGCTTACATCAAGAAGATTCAACGGGACAGACCGATAACTCAACTATTCAAGCCCCCTTGCGCGGGAGTAGGGGACAC
>JBFRWE010000021.1:0-4813 GCA_051439345.1 Xenococcaceae cyanobacterium | reverse complement strand
AATTCTAAGAGTACCGAGGGAGCAGTATGGGGACGAGTTAGGGCTAAATTATTCCAAAAAACTCCAGCATCAGATCGATCGAGTTTGGCTACTAAATATTTTTGCAAAAATACCGCTACATCATGAGCTTGGGGATGATACCAAAAAGTACTAATTCCTTTAGTATTAATCGCATCTCCGCTATCGGGTAAGGCATTGTAGTGAATAGATAAAGCTAAATCTGGTTTAATCTCATCAATCATTTTGACTCGATCCTTAAGAGACACATCTATATCAGTTTCTCTAGTTAAATAGACTGTTGCCCCAAGTCGTTTTAATTCTGTAGCTAATAGTTTGGAGACTACTAAGTTAACATCTTTTTCTGGATAGCCTGTAGGTCCTCTAGCACCCTTTTCTTCACCACCATGTCCTGGGTCTAATAGTATTCTAGTGGTAGATAGAGGCAGATTATTAGTAGCAATATTATTTTCTTCGGGACGAAAACTACTTCTAGGTAATAATCTTTCATAATTCTGAGAGCTGATATTAGGCGGATGACGAAGGGTAAAAATTAAACTTGTCTCTTCATAGCGTAAATCGTAACCGAATTGTTGTTCTGTTTTTAGTTGAAAGGTATAGTCAATTTTATTAGGTGTTGCTTGCTGCCAGTCTAGGCGTTTAATCAAAGGATCGTCATCGAGGCGAATAGTATCGGTTTGGGCAGTAGTATTATGGAGAGTAAGCATGATATTACTATCTCCCTGTTGTACACTTACAGGGACTGGAACTTGCAAAGGAAAAATAATTTCTGTCGAGTCTCCTACTTGACGGGAAGTAACACTGCGAATCATAGAAGTAGGAGGAACATTATTGGCAAAGGGTTGAGTTTCTTCCGCTTTAATCCAAGCACCATAATCTAGACGTAACCATTCTCCTTCTTTTCCCGTTACACTAGCTCTAGTTCCTTTAAGCAAAGGCGTTAGACGAGAATAATTAGTACTTGCCCCCGTGCGTGCTACTCCTGCATCAGCAATTACTTCGACTACTTCTAATTGGGTAGGAGAAAGTATCTCAATTTCCCCTGTACCTGCTTGGGTAATAGTTTCTCCTTTTGAAGTTAGTTGAAATTCTGGTTTACCCCAATTCCCTACCGATTCTAAAATCGTACAGCCTTTATATGTCCCTGTACTTACCTTGGTATTTGGTTGGTTAGCTGCGGTTAAAACAGCAGAATTGGCTGGTAATTGAGTTGATTCGGTTTGGGGTAGTAAAGCAATACGCTGATTTTTCAATCTTACGGAAACTTGAGCATCAGGAGTGGCAACCGCACCAAAACAAATTAATTCTCCTGGTAGTCTGGCTATACTGACACCAGGAGTAAGAGAATTATCGGCAAAAGCTACTCCCACTGGGATATCTGGTTCAGTAGCAACCCTAGTAACTTTTAACTCTATTTCTTCATCCTTGTGACGCAGAGTAAAGGTATTATCCCCTATTTCTAGCGGGAAACTAGGAGCAAAATGCCCTGCTGGACTTCTTTCTATTGTTTCGCCATTAATTTTGACTTTTCCCTCAGCAGAAGCAGTGCCAATTAAAAAGATTTTTTCCGAACTAGTTTGATGTTCTGGTGGTGGATAAGCAACAAATAAAGACTGTTTGGTTTGTGCAGACAAAGAATATGGCATCATACCACCCAAAATCAGAATACCACTAAAAGTAGCCAGACCAGATAATTTTTTCATAGACAATCAAAATGAATTACGGAGAACAAGAGCAGATTAAGTTTGATATTTAATTAAGTTTAGCTATTGATTTGAGAGTGTGATTAACAACGCGCCTACTAACCACTCACTTAGCTTGAATCAAATATCCACAACGATGTTCCCTATTATTAACCCAGTTTGGTAGACAATTGAGCCTTTCCTGAAACGTTTCGATCGATCTTGTTTGATTTTGCCCACCATTGATAAACCCTACTTAGTTTAATCGAACATAGTTCATACCAGAGTCCAAGCAATAGCAGACAAATGAGGAATAATGCTTATAGATTAAAATTAAAAATATCTAATACCAAATAAATCGACCATGAATAACTATGAATGACAAAGAACAACTAATTCGAGAAATAGAACAAGCTCCTGATTTTTTGGTAAAAGAAGTATTAGACTTTTTACTCTTTACTAAAAGTAGAACAAAATATCTTGAGCCAAATAGCGATCTTGATTTAGAGACACAATTACGAGCAATGGCAGAAGATCCAGAGATTCAGGCAGAAATAACTACCATTAATCGAGAATTTTTGGTTGCAGAAATAGATGGTTTAACTTCGATATGACCATCAAGAGGGGAGAAATTTATTTTGTTAATCTCAATCCAGTAAAGGGACGAGAACAAGCTGGACAAAGACCTGTTTTAGTGTTATCCATTGATGCTATTAATCAACTTCCTTTGGTGGTTACAGTTGTTGTGGGTACAAAAGGAGAAAAGATAAGTCGGGATTATCCTACAAATGTGCGAGTATCTTCCGCAGAAAGCGGACTTCCTTTGGAAACAGTTTTTCTTTGTTTTCAAATTCGTTCTTTGGATATAACTAGATTTACTTCTGAACCAGCAGGACGTTTAACTAAGAAAAAAATGAGTGAAGTTGAGGCTGCTGTTCGCCACTGTTTGGGACTTTAAGTGCGATTGCTCTTAAATAACTTGTTTGATTTTGCCCACTCTACAAAGGTGCGATCGGGCGAAGCCTGGCACTACGCGATCGCGCTAATAATACCAGTTCTCGTAAATAACTAGAGACTTCGGTGATGGTAGGGGTTAGGTGTTAGGTGTTAGGGTGTAGGGAGGATAGTAGTTTTGAGCTTTTTACTTGCTTTCAATTAGTTTTTTATCTCTCCGATTACTTTTGAGAAATGGTATAATCATTGACCACAGCTTTGTAGGGTGAGCAAAATTAGTTTTCAACTATATTCCGAATTGAGACTCCCTTGTATAAATAGCAAGGGATTCGAGTTCTTGAGTCTGTCGCAAACGGGCTAAAGCCACATTTGCTTATACCAATTCACTTTAAGTTTGCTAAAAATAAATCTTCTCAAAGAGAGGTTTTCCCCGTCTCATTTATAGCGTTCATTTTGTGAATTGGTATTAAACCCTTACCTGGTTAAGAGGTGTCCCATACGCCTCACTCTCTTGAACGGATATGCCCATTACAGACGAACCCTTCCGCTTGATTTTTTGGGGTGACAGCCAAACGCTGACTTTTTTAAATGCTTGTCACCCCAAAAACCCTTGTTGACTTTTTTGAGTGTTTCTGGCGGACAATTCAATCAAGAAGTGCTACTGAGAGAAAACTCTAATAAGTACTTAGACAAAATTCATTTTATATTCTGTACCAAAGTTTTTGAGGATATTTTCGACAGCATTTACTAAAGCAGATTTTGCTTGGACTTTTTCCAGATTTTTGGGTGTGTCTTTTACCCAATTTTTTATTTGTTGCTGTTGCTCAACACTAAATAGCTTTTTTCTTCCCCGACCAGGACTATTATAAAGTCCCGAAAATTTAGATGATTCCCAAGCATTAAACCAATTGTAAATCGTATTACGACTTACTTGAAATATTGACATTAATTCTGAAATTTTATAGCCCTGATAACTTAATTGAATACAATGGTATCTCTGCCTTACTTGATAATATTTACTCTGCTGGTAAATTCTTTTTAAAAGTTTTAATGTATCTTTGGTTAAACCCTTAATATATCTCATCTTTATCTGGTTTATTTTATTTAGGCGATCGCCAAGATTAACATAGAGATTCTGTTTGATTTAATTCAGTTTGGTCAAATCGGTAGTAATACCCTGTCATCTAAGGTTATTCCCGACGATCCTAACGGGACTTAAACAATTTTTATAGTCAAAATAAGATATAATGCTTGTGCCAAATGACCTGAGCATTATCATATAGGGCGTACGCCATCATGAAAGAAACAACTCCCTCCGCTATGCCTCCTTGCTTAGATAGATGGTGTAAAAAGTTTGATGATAAATTTAGAACAAAAGCACAAAAAAGGGAGTTCAGACACTATGTGGGAGGATTATTGGGAGAAAGTGAGAGAAAAAATCTATCTCAAATGGCTAGAGACGCGGTAGAGGTCACATATCATAAATTACATCATTTTTTAACCGAAGCAACTTGGTCGGCTTGTGAGATTAATGAGCGTCGTTTGGAGATAATGAGTAAGTGTCAACAAACCAGAATAAGTCAAGGGTTTAGCCTAATTGTCGATGATTCTGGACATAGAAAAAGTGGAAACTTTACGGCAGGAGTAGGTCGCCAGTATATAGGAGAAATTGGTAAAACAGATAATGGAAATGTAGTAGTGACAACTCATTTATATGATGGTAAAAAAAGCTTACCTTTAGACATAGAATTATATCAACATAGCGATTCATTACCAGAAGGGAAAAAAGACCCTGAGTTTAAGAAAAAACCAACCTTAGCTTTAGAGTTAATTGATAAAAGTATAGCGCGAGGATATCGACCAGGAATAGTTTTAATAGATTCATCCTATGGTAATAACACATCTTTTTTAAAAGACTTAGAAGAAAGAAAGCTAAAGTACATAGGAGGAATCGCTAAAAATCGCAATATTTTAGTTCAAAATAAATCAGGAAAAACAGAGCCAATAAGAATAGATGAATATGCTCAATGGATATCATCAGATGAATTTAAGAAGATTCAAATACCAGGTAAAAAACCCAGAACCGTTTGGGTAGCAATTATCGAAGCAGAAATATCTCAACTCATTGGTCAAAGAAAAATAGCTATCGTCATGAGTGC
>JBFRWE010000020.1:0-4832 GCA_051439345.1 Xenococcaceae cyanobacterium | reverse complement strand
AGCAAATGGTTCTTTGATATCTATTTTTTCTGGATATAAGCATAAACGCCATGCTAATTTTTCAATTAACAAATTTTGAATTTTTTCGTGTTGGGGGTTAATTATTGAATGTATCCTCAAATCCTGTTGGGGCTGTTCGCGAACTGCCCCTACGGAGGGGGTTCTATTGGTGATTTTTGTAGATAGACCTGATAATTTCCATTCCCCGACTACATTTAAACTCCCTTCTATAAAACCTGCCTTACAAGCGTGACGGCGGATTTTACCACTGGAAGTTTTAGGAATGCTACCAGTTTTGAGTAAGACAATGGCATAGGGTTGCAGTTCATGTTCTTTAGCAACCTTATTGCGGATTACTTTGGCGATCTCATCGACATTTAGCTTCCGTAGATAACTGCGCTTAACTTCTTGAGTGATAACTAATTGTTCTTTCCCTTCTATTTCTACAGCAAATGCTGCCCCACAGCCAATACGCACAGCAGGATGAGAGTTATCTACAGTCAATTCAATATCTTGAGGATAGTAATTGCGTCCGCGAATGATAATTAAATCTTTAAGACGACCAGTAACAAATAATTCCCCCTTATGCAAAAAGCCTAAATCACCAGTGCGTAAAAAAGGTCCATCCCCTGTATCTGCTAAATAGGCATTAAAAATTTCTTCCGTTTGTTCTTTTCTTTGCCAATATCCTTGGGCCACACTATCACTAGTTGCCCAAATTTCGCCAATTTCCCCCTCATCACATTTGGTTAAATTTTCTGGATTAGCAATAATAATTTTTTGCCCTGGAATATTTTGACCCGAACCAACTAGAGTAGTAGCTGTTTCTGAATTAGTAGAAGAGACGGCTTTATTTTCGGTTAAAGCTTGACTATCAAAACTGGAGATAACTGGTTTGGCTTGCTTACTACCCCCAGTAATTATCAGGGTAGACTCTGCCATACCGTAGCAGGGATAAAAAGCTTCTTTCCTAAATCCACAAGGAGCAAAATATTCAGCAAATTTATCGATAGTTTCTGCCCTAACTGGTTCAGCCCCAGAAAAAGCTAGTTGCCAACCCCTAAGATCGAGACTATCTCTTTGTTCTGGGGTAATTTGATTAACACAGAGTTCATAGGCAAAATTAGGTCCTCCACTGGTATTTGCACCATAACGAGAAATAACTTCTAGCCAACGATAGGGACGTTGGAGAAAAGTAACTGGTGCCATCATATACATGGATATGCCGATATAGGCTGGTTGGATGATACACCCAATCAAACCCATATCGTGATAGGGAGGTAGCCAGGATACGCCAGTGTGTTCTGGTTTGTTCTCGAAACAATGAGCGATCGATTTAGAATTGGCAATAATATTTCCGTGGCTTACCATTACCCCTTTGGGTGTACCTGTCGAACCGCTAGTGTATTGTAAGAAAGCCAGATTATCTTGAGTAAGATGGGGTTTTTGCCAGTCTGTAGCTAAATTGAGATTGATGTTATCTGTAGCGATAAAAGTAACCTTTTCTTCAGAAGAATGGTTGGCAAATTTAGTAGCAATTTTGTCTTTGAGAGATTGAGTAGTTAGGGCAAATTTGGCTTCTGCATCATGAACAATGGCAAGGAGACGAGAAATAGAACTATTAGCACGGGGAGGATAAGCAGGAACCGCAACTACACCAGCATATAAACAACCTAAAAAGGCACAGATAAACTCTAATCCTGGTGGGTAAAGTAATAATGCCCTTTCCCCCTTAGCACCATGACTTTGTAGGACCGCAGCGATCGCTCGTGCTTTAATATCCAATTGTTTAAAGGTAAGACTGTCTAACTGAGTCTCGCCGTCTTGCAAAAAGGTGAAAGCAGTTTTGCCAGGCTGCTTTATTGCTTGGTCTTGTATCCTGTCTACGAAGGTAAAGTTATTACTCAATCGACTCCTCTCTCTATGCCACCCATATGATTAGATATCCTTAACTAGCTTATCCAAAAGCGGGATATTTTGTTATTTTCGCCCTGGGATAACTATAAATCTTCTTCTGGTATATTGAGGATAAAGCAAAGAACATAGATAAAACAATAGCCGATCAGCCGAGAAGGAACAATAAAGGACAAATAACTATTAACTAACACCATTATTTTTTTTGGTTGCCTTAAAACTGGCAATTATGAGGAAGAATATACCCAGGTTAATCGATACATCAGCCAAATTGAATACGGGAAATCCGATCAAACGGAAATCTAAAAAATCCACCACATAACCAAAGAGAAAGCGGTCTATTCCATTGCCTAAAGCCCCCGCCAAAATAAAACCATAACCTAATTGCTCAATTTTATTCATTCTCGGTACATACCAAGCAAAAGCAATTAATCCTAAGCTGACAATCAAAGAAAGCCAACGTAGCCAACTAACTCCTCCCCGAAAAAAACTAAACGCTGCTCCTGTATTGATAACATAAGTAAAATGAAAGACGTTTTTCCATAAAGGAAAACTATCACCTATATTGATAAAATTTTGCACGACTATATACTTAGTTACTTGGTCTAAAATTAGTCCGATTAAAGCAACTGCCCAAAAAATACGTTTTTTTTTCATCCTTCAATCCCCAATTACCAGTTCCTAATATTATTATCGCTAGGAGTGATTTCTATATAGACAGCCAGACTAAGCTATAATTGTTAAGAAATCTTGCATGATTTATATATAAACTATTTAGGTCTATAGACTGCTCCTATGTCTCTTCCGATTCGCAACGTTGCTATTATTGCCCACGTAGATCATGGTAAAACTACCCTAGTAGATGCCCTTCTCAAACAATCTGGTATTTTCCGTGAAGGAGAAGAGATTCCGGATTGCGTTATGGACTCTAATGACCTCGAAAGAGAAAGAGGCATTACCATTCTGTCGAAAAATACAGCAGTTCGTTATCAAGATATTCTGATTAATATAGTTGATACCCCTGGACACGCTGACTTTGGTGGTGAAGTAGAACGAGTCTTGGGAATGGTGGATGGCTGTATCTTGATTGTAGATGCCAATGAAGGGCCAATGCCTCAAACTCGCTTTGTACTCAAAAAAGCCTTGGAAAAAGGATTGCGTCCTATCGTAGTTGTTAACAAAATAGACCGTCCTAACGCTCATCCTGATACTGCTGTCGATAAAGTCTTCGATTTATTCGTAGAGTTGGGTGCAGATGACGACCAGTGTGATTTTAATACTCTGTACGCTTCTGGTTTACAAGGATACGCCAAAGAAGAACTAGAAGACGAAGGGGTAGATATGCAGCCCCTTTTTGAAGCAATTATCCATCAAGTCCCACCACCAGCAGGAGACCCCGATAAACCTCTCCAATTACAAGTAACTACCCTAGATTATTCCGACTATCTAGGCAGAATAGTTATTGGCAAAATTCATAACGGCAAAATCCAAGCTGGACAACAAGCAGGCTTAATCCAAGAAGAGGGGAAAATTACTAAAGGCAAAATTAGTAAGTTAATGGGTTTTGAAGGATTAGCGCGGGTAGAATTAGCAGAAGCAACCGCAGGTAATATCGTGGCTGTAGCTGGTTTTGCTGATGCTAATATTGGTGAAACTATTACTTGTCCAGACGATCCTCAAGCTTTACCTCTAATTAAGGTAGACGAACCTACCCTACAGATGACTTTCTCTGTAAATGATTCTCCTTTTGCAGGACAAGAAGGTAAATTTGTGACCTCCAGGCAAATACGCGATCGACTCGATCGTGAGTTAGAAACTAATGTTGCTCTTAGAGTAGAATCAGGAGATTCTCCCGATCGCTTTTTGGTTTCAGGTAGAGGAGAATTACACTTAGGTATTCTGATCGAAACGATGCGTCGGGAAGGTTACGAATTTCAAGTTTCCCAACCCCAAGTGATTTATCGAGAAATTAATGGTCAACCTTGTGAACCTTTTGAGTATTTAGTTTTGGATGTACCTGAAGAAGCTGTTGGTAGCTGCATCGAACGTTTGGGACAACGTAAGGGTGAAATGCAAGATATGCAGACATCTGGTGGACGCACTCAGTTAGAATTTGTGATTCCTGCAAGGGGTTTAATTGGTTTTCGTGGTGATTTTATTCGCCTGTCCCGTGGGGAAGGCATTATGAATCATAGTTTCTTGGAATATCGTCGTTTCTCTGGTGAATTGGAAACTCGCTATAACGGAGTAATTGTTGCTTTTGAAGAAGGTACAGCTACTTTTTATGCTCTCAAAAACGCAGAAGATCGGGGTGTTTTCTTCATTGAGCCTGGTACAAAAGTTTACAAAGGTATGATCGTCGGCGAACACAATCGTCCTCAAGATTTAGACTTAAATGTCTGTAAAACCAAACAATTAACTAACCATCGTTCGGCCACAGGAGATGAATTGGTACAACTACAAACTCCTATGGAAATGAGTCTAGAAAGAGCATTAGAGTATATTGGCCCTGATGAATTAGTGGAAGTTACCCCAGAGTCAATTCGACTACGGAAAGTAAAAACCAAAAAATTAGTAAAAAGATAAAGTATGAAAATCTAGAAAGGAGTGAATTTGAGATTCTTCTTGAGGTAGTACATACAATTTAGAGTGAGGGTTTGGTATTGCTCAACCCTCATTAAAACTCAAGAAAAACCAGGGTCTTGACCGTAATTCATTAAAATGAGAACTGCTATATAGTATCTATTACTCCGCGCCAGAGACGCGAGAGTATGTCAATTATTTAAACATATTTCTATACTCAGGATTAGATAACTTTAGTACCGCTAAACAGAGGAGCAACCAAAGATAACCAAAAGCATAACCAGCTAAAATATCTGTTGCCCAATGAGCTTTGACATATATACTACTAAAGCCAA
>JBFRWE010000019.1:0-8222 GCA_051439345.1 Xenococcaceae cyanobacterium | reverse complement strand
TATTTTCAAGACAGATCTTATTTTCATATAGTCATTTTCTCTAAAAATAATTGCTTTAAAAAAAATATTTATTTAGTTAAATATACGTAAAAAAATATCTATTTTGTATCGTTAATATGACTTTCCCATAAAGTAACCATTGCTGTTTAGAATAAATTTGCGAGAAAAAAAATGGCTTAGGTAAGGCTTAAAATATATGCAAATTCAGGAGCGATTAGGGCAAAAAAAAGTCGAGGATACGATCGCAGCTAGTCAGAACTATCTTCTGTCTATTCAATATTCTGAAGGCTATTGGTGGGCAGAACTAGAATCCAATGTCACAATTACAGCGGAAGTTGTTTTGTTACATAAAATTTGGGGAACAGACCAAACTATACCCCTACAGAAAGTAGAATCTTATTTGCGATCGCAACAAAGAGAACATGGTGGTTGGGAATTATTTTATGGTGATGGTGGCGACTTAAGTACGACGGTAGAAGCTTATATGGCTTTACGCTTATTGGGTGTGCCAGCTAAAGATTTTGCTTTACTGAGAGCTAAAAAATTTATTCTTAAACATGGTGGCATTAGCAAAACTCGTATTTTTACCAAACTTCACTTAGCTTTAATTGGTTGCTATGACTGGCAAGGGCTTCCTTCTCTTCCTCCCTGGATTATGCTGTTGCCAGAAGATTCACCCTTTAATATCTACGAAATGTCTAGTTGGGCAAGAGGCAGTACAGTCCCTTTAATAATTGTCTTCGATAAAAAGCCTATTTTTGTGACTCAGCCGACGATCAATTTAGATGATCTGTATGTAGAAGGAATCAATAATGTTCGCTACGAATTACCTACTCAAAACGATTGGACGGATGCCTTTGTTTGGCTAGACGATGCTTTTAAGTGGGCAGAGAAATCTAATATTATTCCTTTTCGGGATGAAGGGCTAAAAGCTGCTGAAGAATGGGTCTTAGAAAGACAAGAAGCCACAGGAGACTGGGGTGGAATCATTCCTGCTATGCTTAACTCCCTGTTAGCTCTACGTACTCTCAATTATGATGTTGACGATCCGATTATTCAAAGGGGATTCTCTGCTATCGATAACTTTGCTATTGAAGAAAAGAATTCCTATCGCATACAACCCTGTATTTCTCCTGTGTGGGATACCGCTTGGGCTTTGCGAGCTTTAGTAGAATCAGGCTTACAGCCAGAACATCCAGCCTTAGTCAAGGGTGGTAAATGGTTAGTAGATAAACAAATTCTTGATTATGGCGATTGGAAAGTTAAAAATAAGCAGGGAATGCCTGGTGGTTGGGCTTTTGAATTTGATAATCGCTTTTATCCTGATGTAGACGATTCTGCTGTAGTAGTCATGGCATTAGCTGGAGTGAAACTACCCAATGAATTTCACAAACAACGAGCGATCGCCCGTTGTGTAGACTGGATTGCGACAATGCAGTGTAAAGCTGGTGGCTGGGCAGCTTTCGATCTAGATAATGACCAAGATTGGATTAATCTAATTCCCTATGGCGATCTCAAAGCAATGATCGATCCCAATACTGCGGATGTGACGGCTAGAGTTTTAGAAATGCTAGGACAGTGTAATCTCTCTATGGAGGCTAGTAGAGTAAAACAAGCGATTGCTTATTTAAGACAAGAACAAGAAAGTGATGGGAGTTGGTTTGGTCGCTGGGGTGTAAATTATATTTATGGTACCAGTTCAGCACTGTCCGCTTTAGCTTTAATTGCTCCCAAAACCTGTCAGCAGAATATTAATAGAGGTGCAGCTTGGCTAGTTAGCTGTCAAAATCCTAGTGGTGGTTGGGGAGAAACCTGCCGTAGCTACGACGATCCATCTTTAAAAGGGAAAGGAATCAGCACTGCATCTCAAACTGCTTGGGCATTAATTGGTTTGCTAGCTGCCACTCAAGCTACTGGCTTTAAAGCTCAACAAGCGATCGAACAAGGTGTTAATTATCTTATCTCCAAGCAAAATACTAATGGTACTTGGTATGAGTCAGAATTTACTGGGACAGGCTTTCCTGGTCATTTTTATTTGAAATATCACCTCTATCAACAGTATTTTCCTTTACTAGCTTTGGCACGCTATCAAACATTCTTAACAAGTTAAGGTCATTTGCTTTTTGTCGCTCGGCTAATAGCCATCAGCTATTAGCTTTTGAGACATTTTTGCTTAACTTTAATTAAGTTTTTTTGCCTTTACCTGAATTTCGGATACTTGATAAGTTTCTCTTGTCTAATTTAAGAATCTTAGCTCGTGCTGATAATGCTTAACTACTAAAGAACAATCTTCACTTTTTCAGTGAGCAACGCAGCAACGCTCTTCATGTATGCAGATTCATTAATAAAAATAGGGAACACCGTTTTTTTTCCCCGATATTCGATATTTGTTAATGTATCTAAATTTACGAACAGCGCATCCCCTCGCTCTAGTTGTTGAAAATTGGCAACTTGAGGGTGAATTACTGCTATTATTTCTTGATTTTGAGCCCTTGGGTAATCAATTGAACCCACATACTCATAACAGGTGATCTGTTCGGGAAGAGAAAAACTCTTGCCAATATTTAATTTATGAATGCTGTCAAGGAGAAGATGGATTAGAGATTCTAACTTTTTCAACCATGCACTATCGAAGGTGTTATGTGGAATACATCCGATTTCAACAGTTAGACCAAGCTCGGTCAATTCACGAAGACGGTTTTTTTCGCTTTCAGATTCAAAAATTAAGATCTTTATAGAAGGTTCGAGGGTTGATACTAATGCTGATAAACGGAGCAAGTATGGATGCCGACTATTCAAAATTAAGGTTATTCCCATGGCGGAGGAAGTTGAGTGACAGTCAATAGTCAAATCGATATCCCAAGTTTGAAAACGGCTGTAAATTTGCTTTGCTAACTGCTGCTCGTACAGCAAATTGACTTTCGGAGTGTCCAAGTTCTCAAAGCCAAAACAACGATTTAAGTCGCAATCAATGAACCTTTTGTTTTCCTGAAAAGCTCTAGTATTGGCAAATAGAGTAAATACCTGCTCAAAACTCGGTCTTTGTAAAACTTCTGAATTGCGCTCGAATTTTTTCAGCAGAAGAGCAGGTACTTTCTCGTCGCCATGGACAGCAGCAGCAACTGCGATCCTTCTGATTTTTCTCATTGCATTTACCTTTTTAATACAGATTTTTGATTAACACTTTCAAGATAAAAGCTCTTAGTATGCTTTAAATAACTTTAAAATCCAATGATGAATTTAATTAAAAGGTTTTCTTAATAGGCGATCGCGCTTATTAATGGGCAGTACTAGATTTTCTTTACAGAAGTTCAGAATAGGCAAAGATAAGAAGTTGGTGAAAATTCTATATAATTAGATTCTATGAGTACACAGCTAGCTTAAGATTTCCCACGAAGGGCGATCGCTCTTTGATCAATCATCATGCTCAATCCCAATTTAGAAGAAATAGAATTATCTAAAGAAGAGTATCAGCGTTACTCACGCCATATTATTTTGCCAGAGGTAGGACTGGATGGGCAAAAACGCCTGAAAGTAGCCAGTGTTCTCTGTATAGGTACAGGAGGACTAGGTTCGCCTTTACTACTATATCTAGCAGCAGCAGGAATTGGCAGAATTGGTATCGTTGATTTTGATATTGTTGATAGTTCTAATTTACAAAGACAAATTATTCACGGCACATCTTGGGTAGGTAAACCAAAGATTCAGTCGGCTAAAAATAGAATTTTAGAAATTAATCCTGATTGTCAGGTAGATTTATACGAAACTGCCCTCACTTCAGCTAATGCTCTTGATATTCTTGCGCCTTACGATGTGGTAATAGATGGGACGGATAATTTTCCTACTCGTTATTTAACTAACGATGCCTGTGTTTTACTAAACAAGCCCAATGTTTACGGTTCTATTTTCCGTTTTGAAGGACAAGCCACCGTATTCAACTATCAAGATGGTCCTAACTATCGCGATTTATACCCTGAACCACCACCACCAGGAATGGTTCCTTCTTGTGCAGAAGGTGGTGTCTTAGGGGTACTTCCTGGTATTATCGGGACAATTCAAGCAACCGAAGCAATCAAGATTATTTTGGGTGCAGAAACTACCCTCAGTGGTAGACTTCTACTTTACAATGCCTTAGATATGAAGTTTCGGGAATTGAAGTTACGCCCTAATCCCGAACGCCCTGTAATTGAAAAACTAATCGACTACCAACAATTCTGTGGTATTCCTCAAGCACAAGCCGAAGCAGCCAAACAACAACAAGCTATGTCTGAAATTACCGTCCAAGAATTAAAACAACTGATGGATAATGGGACAAAAGACTTCGTTTTACTCGATGTCCGCAATCCTAATGAATACGAAATTGCCAAGATTCCTGGCTCTGTTCTAATTCCTCTTTCCGAGATTGAAAATGGTTCTGGGATAGAAAAAGTTAAGGAATTAACTAATGGTCATCGACTTATAGCTCATTGTAAGATGGGCGGGCGATCGGCAAAAGCTTTGGGGATTCTCAAAGAAGCTGGTCTTGAAGGAACTAATGTTAAGGGTGGCATTACTGCCTGGAGTAAAGAAGTCGATCCTAACGTACCTCAGTATTAACAAGCTATTAGCTGTTAACTGTTAGCACAAAAAAAAGTAGGGTGGGCAGACTCTTTCAGACTCTTGAAAACTAATTTTGCCCACCTTAAGCTTAGACGCATTTAAACTGCATTCTTCAATTCTGGTCAAGGCAATAGGCAAGAGGGAATAGGCAACAGAGAGTAGGCAATTTGGGTGAGTCCAAGCTTACTAATGTTTATGCCTGGCATTGAAATCAGTTTAAGTAGACAAGACAGGGGTAGATAGCTTGAACCCATCGATCGAAACACAAATTTTACAAGCAGAAGAATGTCTCAGAATTGCCATGCTTAGTTCTGATGTAGATACTCTCGATGAACTGCTTGCACCCAAACTTATTTTCACTAATCATCTTGGTCAAGTATTAAGCAAACAAGACGATCTCGCTGCTCACCAATCTGGAATAATTAAAGTGAGCAAGTTGATACCTTCTGAACAAGATATTCGACTTAGTGGAGATGTCGCGATCGTCTCTGTCCGAGTTCATTTATCAGGTAGCTACGCTGGTAAGGAATCTGATGGTGATTTTCGCTTTACTCGTATTTGGACTCTTTCTGCTAGCGGTTCTTGGCATGTCATTGCTGCCCACTCTAGCATCGTGGCGTAGTAGAGTCGAGAGAGGGTATTGTCTTTGGTCAAACTTTTACCTCAGCCAATTTCTGAAAATCTGAGCCAATGAGATAGACTTATTGATGGACTAAATCAAATTTCCTCCCATCAGGAATCGGTTTAACCTAGTAAAAAGCACGGGCTAAAATTGTCCAGTCAAACCAAGCTACTAAATAAAGGTAATTAAATGTACCAAGGAAGTATAAGGGAGTTACATCAACAATTAGTTAATAAAGAACGCTCTGCGGTAGAAATTACCAATGAGGCATTAGCCCAAATTGAAAAAGTAGAACCAAAAATACACGCCTTTTTAGCTGTCACTGCCGATCTTGCTTTAGAAACAGCCCAGAAAGTAGATGACAAAATTGCAGCAGGAGAAGAAATTGGCTTATTAGAAGGTATCCCTATTGGTATCAAAGATAATATGTGTACCAAAGGAATTAAAACTACTTGCGCCTCAAACATATTGGCTAATTTTGTTCCTCCCTATGAATCAACTGTTACTCAAAAGTTGAAAGATGCTTCCGCAGTCATGATAGGTAAAACTAACCTAGATGAGTTTGCCATGGGGAGTTCTACCGAAAATTCGGCATTTCAGGTTACTGCTAATCCCTGGGATATATCTAGAGTACCTGGTGGTTCTTCTGGGGGTTCTGCTGCTGCGGTGGCTGCGGGAGAATGCGTTGTGGCATTAGGTTCAGATACAGGGGGTTCAATTCGTCAACCAGCTTCTTTGTGTGGTGTCGTAGGGATGAAACCAACTTATGGTTTGGTTTCTCGTTTTGGCTTAGTTGCGTTTGGTTCTTCTTTAGATCAAATTGGCCCTTTTGCTCGTAGTGTAGAAGATGCAGCTATTTTACTTAATGCGATCGCTGGATACGATTCTGCTGATTCAACTAGTCTAAAAGTAGAAATTCCTGACTATACTAAATTCCTCAAGCCCGATTTCAAATCTACAGGAGGTTTGAAAGTAGGAATTATTACAGAAACCTTTGGTGAGGGACTAGATGCCAGTGTTACCAAGGCTGTTCAAAAGGCGATCGCGCAATTAGAAGAATTAGGTGCCGAAGTAAAGGAAATTTCTTGTCCTCGTTTCCGCTATGGTTTACCAGCCTACTACATTATTGCCCCTTCTGAGGCTTCTGCTAATTTAGCTCGTTATGACGCAGTCAAATACGGTATGCGTCAAGAAGCAGAAAATTTAGTGGATATGTACACTAGTACTCGCGCTACTGGTTTTGGTAAAGAAGTTAAGCGCAGAATTATGCTGGGTACTTACGCTCTTTCGGCTGGTTATTACGATGCTTATTACCTTAAAGCTCAAAAAGTACGCACTTTAATTAAACAGGATTTTGAGCAAGCTTTTGCCGAAGTAGATGTGTTAGTTTGCCCCACCTCTCCTAGTACTGCTTTTAAAGCAGGGGATAAAACTACCGATCCTCTGAGTATGTATCTCCTCGATTTAATGACTATTCCCATTAACTTGGCTGGTTTACCAGGCATTAGTATTCCTTGTGGTTTTGATGAACAGGGTTTACCCATTGGGTTGCAATTAATTGGTAACGTCTTGCGAGAAGATATTTTATTTCACGCAGCCTATGCTTATGAACAAGCTACAGAATGGCATAAACAACAACCTAGTTTGTAATAAAACCATTAATTTCTTGCCATAGTACGAGCAAAATGCTCCCCTATCCCTTAAAGAGTTTTGCTCACATATTTATTAACAAAAATAGATTATAGTTGAAATTACTTTACAAAAGTTCATATCTTATAGATTAATAGACTCTATAAGGCAATATTTTTTTGATTTCAACTATGATCGTTAAACTAGCAGGATCGGCTAAAGACCAATACTATAAAATTGAAGAATGGAAACGAGGATATCAATCCTTACCCCAGGAATATGAATATGAAATTCTAGACATAGAAGGAAAGATTCCCCCAGAATTAACAGGGACATTATTTCGTAATGGTCCTGGTTTATTAGATATTGCAGGTACACCAATACATCATCCTTTTGATGGTGATGGAATGATCTCTTCCTTTGCTTTTAAAGAAGGAAAAGCTTATTTTCGCAATCGCTTTGTACAGACAGAAGCTTACGTTGCCGAACAAGAACAACGCAAAATACTCTATCGTGGTGTATTTGGGACGCAAAAACCTGGCGGTTGGCTCAATAATGCCTTTGATTTTAGACTTAAAAATATTGCCAATACTAATATTATTTACTGGGGTGATAAATTACTGGCTCTTTGGGAAGCTGCTGAACCTCATAGCTTAGACCCTAAAACTTTAGAAACTATCGGTATAGACTATTTAGATGGTATTTTACAGCCTGGAGATTCATTTTCTGCTCATCCTTGGATCGATCCCAGCTGTGAATTAGATAACGGCGAACCTTGTTTAGTCAACTTTTCGATCGAACCAGGACTTTCTAGTAAGATTACTGTATTTGAATTGAATCGGGATGGTAAATTATTACGCCGTCATGCTCATAGCGTACCTGGGTTTTCTTTTATTCACGATTTTGCTATTACCCCTAATTACGCTATCTTTTGTCAAAATCCTGTTAACTTTAACCCCCTGCCTTTCTTATTTGGTTGGCGTGGCGCAGGAGAATGCGTGGAATTTCAACCCCATAAACCAACTAAAATCATTTTAATTCCGCGTAATCCCGAAAACAAAGAAGTTAAGATCTTTGAGGTAAATTCTGGTTTTATTTTCCATCATGCCAATGCCTTTGAAACTGAAGATAAAATTTATCTAGATTCGATCGCTTATGCTACTCTGCCTCAAGTACAACCAGATTCTAACTATAAAGAAGTAGATTTTAATAAGTTAGACCCAGGACAATTATGGCGATTCACGATCGATCTTCAAGCTGAAACTGTAGAGAAAAAATTATTAGAGAGTAGATGTTGTGAGTTTCCTACTCTTCATCCTGACAAAGTGGGTAGAGATTACCGCTATCTCTTTATCGGTGCTGCTCATAACGA
>JBFRWE010000018.1:0-14616 GCA_051439345.1 Xenococcaceae cyanobacterium | reverse complement strand
AACAGTCTATGGGAATAACTCAATCTTTTAACCAATTAGTTTTACTAGGATTGGGGCTAGAATTAAGCTCTTCTACAGAGCAACCTAACTCAAAACTATTACCCAGTAAACATTTGAGAAATGGTACCTTGCAATCACCAACAGGTTTAAATAGTCAAGCGTCTGAGTAAAAGCTGGAAGCTTTGACATCCTCCCCTCCCTAAAACATCGTGTCCTGGGCGAACACTTGTTTTTGAGGAAGGGGTCTTACGCCACATTTGATAAGTTTTTAGTTAGCTGCTTACCTAACTCAAACAAAAAATGAGTTGAGCGAGAGTTAGCCATTGGTTTTAACCAATGGTAGTGGAGCGAAACGTCAGTAGTTGTTTTAGAACGTTTTACCGATTTGGGTTTAATCGAACCCAAAGAATCTATGCTGCGCCTGTGCGATCTGACTCGCTTTACTCAGATTATCCGTTGGCGACGGGACTTAGGACTAAATCTAGTTGGGGCAGCGATCTCCTTAGATATGGCAGCAGAAATTGCTCAACTTAAAGCCCAGATAAAAGCTTTACAACAAAAGCAGTCTTAAACTAAATTGAGAGCGAAACTTACTAATATGACCGTAATAGTAATTAGTTTTAATGTTACTAAAATAATTACATGATTGTATAAAGAGAACTAACCATGAGTGAAATTAATAATACCCCTGAAACTAAAGAAACAAGCATAGTTCCCGTAAGCCCTGAAACTGATGCTTTAGTGGAAAAAGCAATGGCAGGAGAAAGCGACCAAATAAAAGCAGAAACCAAAGCTTTGGTCGAAGCAATTAGAAAACGGGCGCAGTCGGAAATTGAAAATGCTCAAACTCTAACCCAAGATGCCTATCTTAATGCTGTCCGTAGTGCCAGAGAAGCGATCGACAGTAATTCATTGCTCGACCCCAAACGGATCGAACATTCCGTAGAAATGATTCAAAGAGATGCCCAAGAAAATTGGCAAAAAACAGTTGATGAAATTACTACTTTAGGCGATCGCCTCCAAGAAGCTGCTCAAGCTGCCTGGGATATCTTAATGGGTAAAGATAATTCTGGAGCGAAATAAGCTTATTTTCATTTAAATTACACATGGTTAGGGTGGCAGAGGGGCAGAGGAGCAGAGGAGCAGGGGTGAAGGGTTGGCACTTTTTGAATAATTAGAAAAACTCTTAGGAGTATGTGCTTTTTTGACTGTATTAGGAGGACTTTTATACTCAGATCTTGCACCAGTACAAAAAAACTAGATAATTAGAGTTTAGGAATCAATTTATTACCCTTTTCCCTTTTCCCTTTTCCCTAATAAGACAAATCAGTTACAGATTAGGTGCAAGATCTCAGTTAGAGCTAAGAGCTAATTTACTTTTTAACTCCTCAGTCATACCCAATAAATCCTTTTGTGCGATCGATTGTTGTTCTCCTGATGCTAACCACTTTAAATTTAGCGTTTGGTTTTCTGCTTCGGCATCTCCTATTACAATACAAGCGACTGCGCCACTGCGATCGCCTCGCTTAAATTGTTTACCAAAAGCACTACCACTTAAATCCAATTCCACAATAAAGCCAGCACTGCGTAATTTTTGGGCTAACACTAACCCTTGTGCCTCTGCTTTTTCTCCACGGGAAATCAAATAAAAATCGGGTTGGATAGTAGGAGGTTGATGTAATTTTTGTAGCAATAAAACCAATCTTTCCATGCCAATTGCCCAACCAATACCTGGGGTATCAGAACCACCTAATTCTGCCACTAAACCATCATATCTCCCACCACCACATACTGTAGCTTGTGCGCCCAAATCAGCAGATTTAATTTCAAAGGCAGTATGGGTATAGTAATCTAGACCCCTAACTAGACAGTGATTGATTTGATAAGAGATGTCTAAGTCTGTAAGTAGTTGCAATACCGTATCAAAGTGTTTTTTCGACTCATCACTGAGACTATCGATGATTTTTGGGGCATTTTGAGCTATTTCTTGAGTTTTTTTATCTTTACTGTCTAAAATTCTTAAAGGATTACGAGTTAAACGATTTCTTGAATCTTCATCTAATTCATCTTGGTAAGGTTCAAGATATTGTACTAAAGCCTCTCGATACTTTTGACGATCTTCCCCTCTACCCACAGAGTTAATATCTAATTGCAGATTTTTTAAACCTAATGTCTGTAAAATTTCTGTAGCTAGGGCGATCGCTTCTACATCTGCACGAGGAGAACCAATACCAAGCAATTCTAAACCAATTTGATGAAACTGTCTTTGACGACCAGCTTGAGGGCGTTCGTAGCGAAACATTGCTCCAGAATACCAAAGACGCTGTACTCCTTGAGCATAAAGATTGTTACTAATAAACGCTCTTACCACTCCTGCCGTACCTTCAGGACGGAGAGTAAGAGATCGATCGCCCCGGTCCTTAAAAGTATACATTTCTTTACCAACAATATCAGTCGCTTCCCCAATACCCCTGGCAAACAAATCTGTCTGTTCAAAAATTGGTGGACGAATTTCTTGATAAACTGCCCTAGTTAGTATCTCTTTGGCAGTTTGCTCGATTAGCTGCCAGTAACCTACTTCCTCTGGCAATATATCTTTAGTTCCTCTTAATGCTTGAATTGCGCCCATCTGTTTTTGCTATTTCTTTATTAATCAAAAATACAATACATCTTAGACTTTTTGCATGAGTTTGATAAAGTCCAAGTTGGCGAGCGCACTAAGTATTTAATGATGTTTGGAAAAACTTTTATCGGCAGGAATATTTTGTTCTATTCTACTGAGAGCTAGTTTAGCTTTGTTTGTCCAGCCATCATTTCTTTGATACACGCGCAGAAACTCGTTTAACTGCATTGTGGCTGGAGCATATTCCCCTAAAACATAGGCTGACATGCCTGCATGGTATAAAGCCATATAGTTTTCTGGCCAATATTTTAAGACTAAATTCATAATTTTTCCTGCGGATCGATCGTCACCAGCATCGGCAACAGGATGACCAATATTGAATACTATTTGGGCTGCATATACTCTAAGATTGGGAGATAATTCTTGGATTACTGCATCTGCTAGATCGAGCCTTCCTGCTAAAGCATAACAACTAGCTGCATAACCTATTCCTGTTGGGTTTCGAGGATAAGTTGTCTTAGCCATTGCGGTAACTATCTCTAGAGAATTGCAACTAGGCTTGATGCGATTAAACCATTGTTGTTCTGGTGATAATGTAGATTGATTGAATTGAGGATTCGCACCAGAAGTAGATTGAGTATGTTTATAAGTAGTACTGGGAAAAGATCGATCGGCAGGTTGGAAGCTTGAATAGATTAAGATACTCATTAGGGTTGCAACATTAGCAGCAATTGTCAAGATTGGTCGATTCTGAACCTGAGCTTTTAGTTTGGCTTTTCCAGTTATCTTTATAGATTTTAGTTCTTTGAGTGCTGATGCTGCATTAGGATATCTATTTTTCAAATTAGGAGCAACCATTTTTTGCAACCAGCTAACAAAATCAGGATTAATCCCTGTGACTAAATGGCTAAATTTAAATTCATATCTATCATCAATCAGGTTGCTTATTTTAACTGAAGAAGTATTGGTTAATAAAGCGATCGCTGTTGCACCTAAACTATATAAATCTGATGCGGTAGTGAGGGGACGATTAAATAATTCTTCTGGAGGCATAAACCCTGGTGTGCCAGCTACAACACTACTCAAAGCTAGTTCTTGATTATTAACTCTTGCTAAACCAAAATCAATGAGATAAGCCTTATTGAAGGAATCTACTAAAATATTTTCTGGTTTAATGTCACGATGTATAATCGGCGGTACTCTACTTTGAATTGTTACTAATATTTCCAAAACAGAAATAATAATCTGTTTAATTTCTTCTGGCTGAAAACTGTTTCTACTCGCTAAAGAAGGGCAGTCTTTATATTCTTGCACCATACAAAAACCATCCTCAGTTTCAAAAGTGTCTAAATATTGAGGAATACGAGGATGATTCAATTCTTGTAGAATAGCAATTTCTCTTTCGTAGGCTTTAAATCCCTGCCAACTAGCACCTGCTTGTAAAAACCGAAATTGCTTGATAACTACTTTTTGTGACGAGTTAGCACAATTAGCCAAATAGCTTATTCTTCCTCCTTCTCTGTTGCGCCCAAGTTCGCGAATAACTTGATAATTAAGATGAGAAAAGTCGGGATAGCTACTCATTGTTTTTAGTGGAAAATCTTGGCTATTAAGATTATGCCCACATTGCTCAAATTAATTGAATCTACTCTCCACTTAACCAAGAAATTGCACTTCTAATCCATTCTTCTACATTAGGATTTTTGAGTAACTGGTTGTCTTGACTGATAGCTGATAGGGCTTGTTCGATCTCCTCTTGGGTATATCCTAAGGCTAAAAGCGTCATTTCTAACTCTTCAATAATTTCTGTTTTGGGCAGAACCCTTGTAGCAGTGGATATTTGAACTCCTTCTACTTCTCGCCAGTGTGCTAATTTTGTTTTCAATTCTAAAACAAGTCGTTCTGCGGTTTTTTTGCCAATACCAGGAGCTTTAGTTAAAGTAGGAAGATTATTGTTAACGATCGCGCCGACTAAATCATTAATACCCAAACTATCAATTAAAGCGATCGCGCTTTGTGTACCAATCCCACTTACGCCAATCAACTGACGAAATAAATCTCTTTCGGCGACAGAAGCAAAACCATACAGTATTTGTCGATCTTCCTTAATTTGTTGATGAGTAAAAATTTGAATAGTTTCTTCTGTTTCTAGGGATAATTTACGAGCAAGACGAGAAGCAATTTGGATCTCATAGCCAATCTGATTTGCCTCCATAATCAGGATAATTCGATTGGTGGTACTTTTAGTTATTTCTATTGCTTGGCCTTTTATATAGCTAATCATTCATTAGGAGTTAGGTTAGTATTCGATCGCCGATCTACACGATATAACTAACATAGCCTTTCTTTTAATTTCAGATTTGTCTAAAGTGCAAAGAGCAAATAATTCCTTTTGATACTTTACAAGTGTCAACATAATTGGTTAGCTGGAGATTGGCTTAGATCATAACTTGATTAATTGGGGAAATTAAATTTTGGGCGTAGAACTTCGCAGTTATGTATATTTAGACCGATTGCAGCCACAACATGCAGCATATATCGGTACAGTTGCTTTAGGATTTTTGCCTTTACCTGGGGATGCTTCTCTCTGGATTGAAATTTCTCCTGGTGTAGAAATCAACAGGATTACTGATGTAGCACTAAAGTCAGCCGTAGTACGTCCAGGAGTTCAGTTTGTAGAACGTTTGTATGGTTTACTAGAAATTCATGCTAGTAATCAAGGAGAAGTACGAGCAGCAGGTAAGGCTATTTTACAAGCATTAGGAGTAAGTCAAAGAGATTGTCTTAAACCGAAAGTAGTTTCTAGCCAAATTATTCGCAATATTGATGCTTATCAAGCGCAATTGATCAATCGCAATCGTCGTGGACAAATGCTTTTAGAAGGACAAACTCTTTATGTCTTAGAAGTCCAACCTGCTGCTTATGCAGCTTTAGCAGCCAATGAAGCCGAAAAAGCTTCTTTAATTAATATTTTGCAAGTACAGGCAGTGGGTAGTTTTGGTCGTTTATATTTAGGGGGAGAAGAAAGAGATATTATTGCTGGCTCTGGTGCTGCTTTAACGGCGATCGAAAATGTAGCTGGTAGAGAATCTTTTTCTAGTAAAAATGAATAAAGTAAGCAACCTGACTTCTCCATTTCTTCTCGATTTGGAATAATGATTGAAACAAAGTAAGCCATCAGAAGAAGGAAGTTTAAGTATGCGTATTTTGCTGGTTGAAGATGATGAAATTTTGCAAAATGTGCTGCTACAGTCTCTTGCCAGTCAGAATCATGTTGTTGATGTAGCAGAAGATGGAGAATTGGGGTGGGCATACTGCGAGAGTGGCGAATATGAACTAATTCTCTTAGATGTAGGTTTACCAGAATTAGATGGAATCAGTTTATGTGAAAGACTGCGTAAGGCAGGTTATTCTACTCCTATTCTCTTAATGACAGCCCAAGATGCTAATCATGAGCGTATTCGTGGATTAGATGCAGGAGCAGACGATTATTTAATTAAACCCCTAGATTTGGGGGAACTTCATGCCAGAATCAGAGCTTTATCCCGCAGAGGAGAAGTTGTACCCACTACTGTGCTAGAAATTCAGGGGCTAAAATTAGATCCTACTAGTTGCCAAGTTAGTTATAAATCGAAACCAATAAAAGTAACGCCCAAAGAGTATAGTCTACTAGAGCTATTTCTCCGTAATCCAGCCAGAGTATTTAGCCGAGGACAAATTCTCGATCGCCTGTGGACATTTGACGATCCACCCCAAGAAGAAAGTGTTAAAGCTCATATTAAAGGATTACGCAAAAAATTAAAGCAAGCAGGGGTAGTACATTGGATTGAAAATGTTTATGGTATTGGTTATCGTCTTAATCCTAAAATCTCTCCACCAGAACCAAAAACAAAAGAAGTTACGGAGTCTCCATCTAATTCAGTCGAACAAGAATTTAATCAAAAGATGGAGCAAATGTGGCAGCAATATCAAGGATTGATGGCAGAGAGAATGAAAGCTCTTCAAACAGCCGTATCAGCCTTGTTAAAAGGGGATTTATCTGCAGATTTACACCATTCTGCCGAAAAAGCTGCTCATAAATTAGCTGGGGTGTTAGGAATGTTCGATCGCCAAGTTGGTACTAATTTGGCAAGAGAAATTGAAACTTTAATGCAAGCTCATCAAGTTTTACCTACTCCAGAGAAAGATAGGTTTATTGCTTTAGTAGAAGATTTAGATAGTCTTTTAGCTCTTGAGAAGACAGAAACTCCTGTACAGATAGAGAAGATCCAAAAGCTTTTGTTAATATCTGCTGAACCAGAATTAGGTTCTCAATTACAATCGTTAGCTACTTCAGCTAATCTTAACTGGAAACAGGTAGATAATATCCATCGAGCTAAAAACTGGTTAACGAATCACTCTCCTTATCTAGTTGTTTTAGATATTGATGCTATAGAGCGAGAACAAGCTTATCTATCTTTAATTAGTGATTTAGCCAACCAGACTCCCACTATACCCGTTTTAGTCCTCTCCAGAGAAGATCGCTTACTCGATCGAGTTAATGTTGTTCGTGCTGGTGCTGCTGGTTTTTTGGTAAAACCCATAACTCCCGCTCAAATTTGGCAAAGTGTCAATCAATTATTACAGCGCGATTATGAAGTTCCTGGCTTGAGCGATCGCTCTGGAGAAACTAGTGTATTAGTAGTAGACGATGATCCCTTATTTTTAGCAGCTATTCGTCCTCTGTTAGAGCCTTGGGGAATCAGAATGACAGCTTTAGACGAGCCTTTGTGTTTTTGGGAAGTGTTAGAGTCTACCAACCCCGATCTGTTGATTTTAGATGTAGAAATGCCTGAAATTAATGGAATTGAACTTTGTCAGGCAATTAGAAGCGATCCTAATTGGCAAAGCTTACCTATTCTCTTTCTTACTGCTCTTCGTGACTCAGATACTATTCAACAAGTATTTACCGCAGGAGCAGATGATTATGCAACTAAACCCATCATCGGTTCGGAATTGCTAACCCGCATTAATAATCGCTTAGAACGTAATCGTTTATTACAAAATCTTGCCTATAAAGAACCCATCACTGGGTTAATGAATCAACTGAAGTCTAGCCAGGAATTAGAATCTCTACTACAACATGCAAAAAATAATAATACATTCTTTTGTCTGGTTGTCTTGAGGATTCAAGATCTTCATCGGATTAACTTCAAATATGGTCACAGAATTGGTAATCAAGTTTTGCAAAGATGGGGTCGTTTACTGCAAGCTGCTTTTCGTAATAACGCTATTTTGGGCTATTGGGGTAATGGTGAATTTGCGATCGGCACAACTAGCTTAACTAAAATGGGGATGAGCGATCGCCTTGGGGAAATTATGGCTACTTTGAGAAAACAAATTTTTATCGCAGCCGATGGCGATCGCTTTTCCGTTTTGTGTAGCCATACCTTAGTTGAGTATCCTACCGAAGGAAAAACATTGCAATCTCTCTATCAAAGTAGCTTTTAGCTCTTAGTTTAAATGAAAAAATTTTTACTTATTCAAACTCCAAAAGCGCGATCGCCTTAGTTTTAATTACCTCTCGATCGACTTTTTGAGCTAGTTCTTTTACGTTTAGTTTACCGTTCATAACTTCAAAAGAAGCGTCGGTTAGAGCGTGTTCATAAGCTTCATCGATTATTTCTACCAAAGTTTCTCTGGTTGCATAGTAACCACCAGCTTTTCTTCTTTTATTAGTTCTGTTTATATATTTAACTGAGTTAAATATCGACCTATCCCAAGAGCTAGTAGTTCTATCTTCAGCTTGCTGTTTGATTAAGTGAATTAGAAGAATTACCATATAGCTATAAATCTTGTTAAGCTTATCTTCTACTGACATTTCCTCTAATTCACTAACTATTTTTAACGCTCCTTGATAGTCTTGGTTCTCTATTCTTTCTCTTAATTCTTGGAGTTCATTCATCTTTTTTATTATTTTTTATGGGATTATGTTATCAAATGCAGTCGTTACCCTACGAGCAATAACTCGAGAAAACCTGTATGAAATTCTCGAGTTACAAGTAACTAAAAATCAAGAAAATTTTGTGGCGTCTAATGCAGTCTCTCTTGCTGAAGCTCATTTTTATCCAGAGATTGCCTGGTTTAGAGCAATTTATGCTGACGAAACACCAGTTGGTTTTATCATGGTAGAGGACGATGCTGTCAATTCGTTGTATCATCTCTGGCGATTTATGATTGATGCACGTTTTCAAAAATGTGGATTTGGCAGACGTGCTTTGGAATTAGCGATCGAATACGTTAAAACACGCCCTGGAGCAAAAGCTTTATCTACAAGCTGCGTTCCTGGGGAGGGAAGTCCTGGGAAATTTTATGAAAAGATCGGGTTTACCTATACGGGAGAGAAGGATGAAGATGGAGAACTAGTTATGCGCTATCAATTTTGAGACAAAACTCAGAGCGATCGATCGCTTAGAGAATCTCTGTTAAATCTAAAGCTGGTGTGAAGGCAGAAGGCAGAGGGCAGAAGGTCAAACTATAAGAAAATATCAAGATTTCCTAGTTCCACCTTCATGGGAAACTAACTTTAATTAAAACTGTAAAAATTCAGAGTTAGTGAAATGGGAACTATTATCAGTACTGTAAATATGAAAGGGGGAGTAGGAAAAACTACTCTAACTGTCAATTTAGCAACTTGTTTAGCCAAAAATCATGGCAAGCGAGTTTTGGTTCTCGATTTAGATTCGCAAATTAGTGCTACTCTCAGCCTCATATCACCTCATGAATTTGCCAAGGTTCGTAAAAAAAGGCGTACTCTTAATTACTTATTAGAAAAAGATATAACTCGCAATTCTTATTCTAAATTGAGTGTTCAAGATATTATTTCTCCTAATATTTGTGCGATCCAAGGGTTGGAACTATTACCAGGAGATATAGAACTTTACGATGAGTATGTAGTTTCACAAATGCTGCATAATGAAGCAGTCAAACAATCTAACCAAGAATTTGAGAATGTTTGGAATACCTTTGAAAGAAATTTAATTAAAGACATTATAGAACCAGTAGCAAATGAATATGACTTTATTATTATGGACTGCGCTCCTGGATATAATTTGTTAACTCGTAGCGGTATTGCTGCTAGTGATTTTTACTTGCTTCCTGCTCGTCCCGAACCTTTATCTTTAGTAGGAATCCAGTTACTAGAAAGACGTATTGCTAATCTTAAAAAAAGTCATCAAGATAATCAGCCAGTCAATACAAATTTATTAGGTATTGCCTTTATTCTTTCTGCTGGTGGCTTATTAGGAAGATACTACAAACAGGTGATGAAAAGAGTTCGAGATGATTTTTATCCTCATCAACTCTTTAGCAATTCGATTCCTATGGATGTTAATGTAGCTAAAGCAGTAGACTTATTTACGCCAGTGGTAATGGCAATGCCTAATTCTAGTGGTTCAAAAGCTTTTGCTAAACTAACTGAAGAATTTTTGGTTAAAATTATCAATGCTAATCAACAAAAAAATGAGCAAGTAATGGCTGTTAATTAAACTAGTGAACCATCTTTACTGGCTTTCACAACTAAAATCCTCAGAAAAATATTTGGTAGGGGAAAAAGTCTTAATCTTAAGCCAACTGTTGCAGTCTGGCTGTCCAATTTTGCCTGGCTATATAATTGGTACACCAGTTTTAAAAGAGTTTCTCCAAACTCTGGATAGTTCTCAATCTTTAATTGGTAATTTATCAGACTCTTCTTTATATCTAGATGTAGATAATTATCAAGCCTTACAATCCTTTGCCCACAAAACTCGTCAGATAATCACTGAGACTGAATTTCCCCTTGAGTGGCAGGAAGCAATCTTTAATTCGGCGCAAAAATTAAATTCTCCTAATTTAATTTTGCGCCCTTCTTTAGTTATTCCTGATAATTTAAGGCAAAGACATATAGGTTTGTGGAACTCTCATGTATGTCTCTCTCAGCCAGAAGCTATCAGTTCGGGAATTAAACAAGTGTGGGGAGAGTTATTTTCAGCAAGAAGTATATTTTATTGGCAAAAACTAGGGATAAGTTTAGACGAACTTGATTTAGCTATTTTAATTCAACCATTTAAAGGTGCGATCGCTTCAGGAACAGTTGAAATAGAATCACAATCGATTCAAATTAGAGCAACTTGGGGTTTAGGATATAGTTGGCTACGGGGAGAAGTAGAACCTGATAGCTATCATATAGACAGAAAAACAGCTACCATCAAATCTCAACAGCTAGGTAATAAAGTTATTGCTTATAATCTTTTGGCTGAGGAGGAAAAGATAAGTCAACAGCCACAAATTCTGAGCAAAGAACTGGTAAGCGAACAAAAGCAAGAACAATATGCTTTAGATGATGTTGCGGTTAAAACCTTAGTTCAGCTTGTCGAAAAAGTAGTTGCTGAAGATACCCAAATTAAATATTTAGAATGGATATTACCAGCCGAAAATTATGATTTAAATGAGCCTCAATTTTTTGTGACTCAGTCAAACTATTATCCTTCTGCGGTAACTAATTACATTGCTAGTTTATCTGGTTGGGAACAAAATCCCCTTCCACCTTACTTGAAAGGATTGGGTGTTGCTCCAGGTAAAGTAACCGCACCTGTATTTATCTTAACCAATTTGACTGAGGAATTTTCAGACATACCCTTTGGGAGTATACTTGTAACCCCAAAAATAATGCCGACACATATACCTTGGCTTCATCGTGTTGCAGGAGTAATTACCCAAGAAGGAGGAGTGGCTAGTCATGGAGCGATCGTTGCCAGAGAATTAAGTATACCAGCAATTGCAGGTGTAAAAGAAGTTATACACCTATTGCAATCTGGAGAATATATTTTACTAGATGGCGATAGTGGAGAAATCTATCGAGTTCGGGAAGCAGATATGAAACAAGAATATGAAAGACAACCTCCAACTCCCATTGCCAATTTACCAGCATCATTCCCAGATTATCCAACCGCTACCCAATTGATGGTTAATCTTTCTCAACCAAACTCGATCGCCTTAGCTGATAATTTACCTGTAGATGGGGTAGGCTTGATTCGTTCGGAACTAATGTTAGCAGATTTAATCTTTTCTCAGCCTGAAGAGACATGGTTAGATAGTACCGAGCAATCTAAATTCCAAGCAACCCTAACTGGTATACTGCGTCAGATAGCAAAAGCATTTTCTCCCCGACCCATATTTTATCGTTCTTTGGATTGGCAATCTGCTGATTCTTTGTTAGGGAATAGGGGGACATATCGCTATCAACAAGACTCTACTTTATTTACTTTAGAGTTAGCTGCTTTAGCTCAAGTTATGGCAGAAGGCTACCATAATTTTAATCTAATCTTGCCTTTTGTCCGTAGCGTTGAAGAATTTCGTTTTTGTCATCGTCTTGTAGAAAGTTCTGGTTTAACCAAATATCCCGATTTTCAATTATGGATTATGGCAGAAGTTCCCTCCGTTATTTTCTTGCTCTCAGAATATGTCCGTGCAGGAGTACAAGGTATTGCCATTGGTACTAACGATCTTACTCAACTACTTTTAGGGGTGGATAGAGAACAGGAGCATTTTAATCGTCAAGGCTTCAATGCCAATCATCCAGCTATACTAAAAGCGATCGAACAATTACTCTCATGTGCCAAAGCAGAAGGAATTCCCTGCTCTATCTGCGGACAAGCACCAGTGCAATACCCTGCGCTTATCGATCAATTAATCCAATGGGGAATTACTAGTATTTCAGTGGAAGCACAAGCGGTATGGCAAACGTACCGAGCGATCGCTCGTGCTGAACAGCGATTATTATTATCCAAGATGAGAAAAAGTTGAATTGGCGCAAAAAAAAATTTATTTGTGCTAAAAGTCTATTAATTTTGTGAGTGTCTTATGGAATTTGCTAATCGTTTACAACCTCTCTGTGCTAATGTCTTTGCAGATATGGATCGAGCCAAGACTCAAGCCAAGGCTAGGGGAAAAGAAATTATCGATCTATCTTTAGGTTCTTCCGATCTTCCCGCAGCCGAGAATACCATTGTAGCCATAGAAGATTCTTTGCGCGATCGCACGACTCACGGCTATTTACTTCATAATGGCACTAAAGCTTTTCGCCATGCAGCAGCGAAATGGTATACAGATAGATTTGGTATTGTTGTCGATCCAGAAACAGAAGTATTGCAATTAATTGGTTCCCAAGAAGGTACAGCCCATCTACCTTTAGCAATTCTTAACCCTGGAGATTTTGCTCTGGTACTCGATCCTGGTTATCCTTCCCATGCTGGAGGGGTTTATTTAGCTGGGGGACAAATTTACCCCATGGCTTTATTGGCAGAAAATCAGTTTTTACCAGTTTTAACTGATATTCCTGATTCGGTTTTAACTCAAGCAAAAATGATGGTCTTGAGCTATCCTCATAATCCTACCACTGCGATCGCGCCTTTGTCTTTCTTGCAAGAAGCGGTAGCTTTTTGTCGTCAACATAATTTAGTTTTAGTTCACGATTTCCCCTACGTGGATATTGTCTTTGATAACCGAGAAAAACCTTCCTCAATCTTACAAGCCGATCCTCATAAAGAAGTTTCGATCGAGTTTTTTACCATGTCTAAATCTTATAATATGGGGGGGTTTCGGGTTGGTTATGCCATTGGCAATTCAGACTTAATTAAAGCCTTAAGACAAATTAAAGCAGTAGTTGATTTTAATCAGTATTTAGGGATCTTAAACGGTGCAATTACTGCCTTATCTAGTTCGCAAGAAATGGTAGAGAAAACAGTAGCAATTTTTCAAGCCAGAAGAGACGCTTTTATTGCTGCTTTAAACAAAATCGGTTGGCAAGTATCCAAGCCAGAAGCAACTATGTATATTTGGGCAAAATTACCTGAACCTTGGCAACATAACTCCATAGATTTTTGCACCAAACTAGTAGCAGCAACTGGTGTTGCTGTTTCTCCTGGGGCTGGTTTTGGTAAAGCTGGAGAAGGATATGTGCGTTTTGCTTTAGTAAAAGAACCAGAAATATTAGAATTAGCAGCAGAAAAAATATCAGTATTTTTACATAGTAATTAATTAATTAATTTGGTTTAAAAAAGAGCCGTCTTGAAAAGTAGAAGTTCAGGGTTGGTCAAAGGCACTGCCTTATCCCAACAGAAGTATTTCCCCCTCCGCACCTCTGCACCCTTTACCACGCTCAAAATTGCTGCTCATCTTGATACAATAAAGCATCTAGCACGATAGTCAATACAACTAAAAAGCCAAATACTCCCAGAAAAATCATTAAGATTTGTAACATACAAATTCGTCTTTAAGTATCTACATTTTTTAAATAGCTTTAATATCGCTCTTATCTTAGTATTCTTAGTAAAATTTTAATTAGTATTAAAAAAAAATAAAGATATTCTTAGCTTAAAATCTCAATTACTATATTCACTCTGATATTCTGTAGGTTGAGGAATAGATGGCTGGTTTTGAGAAGTTTTTTGGCAAGATATTAAGAGAGAAGTAAATACTACTGCGGTCATAAAGCGAGTCAGAAAGTTAGTAAAGTCTTTAATCATTGTTCTTATATCATTACAAAAGCTTCCTATTCAATAGGATGACAATTTTCAAAGACTTAAAACTTATTAATATTACACCTTTTTAACTGACACACATACATCTTATTCTTGGCGATCGAAACCAGTTCTGGAAAATGTTAGCAATCTTACAGACAAAGCATGTATAGCTATGAGAGTATTATTCTGGTCTGAGCAAAAATTAACATAAATAACGAAAAGTTAATATCTCTTAATTATACCGACAAAATATAAGATTATGAGTATCTGTCCTTGTTGCTCTCACAAATTGCTTTCTCATATCAACTATCAAAGAACCTATTTGTTTTGTCCTAGTTGTTGGCAAGAAATGCCCGATCTGAAATTAGTATTAAAGGCAAATTTAGCTAAATCTTTTACTGATTTTCAGTCAGGAAAATCGGCTCAAACTAACTCAAAGGAGTTCAAAGAAAT
>JBFRWE010000017.1:0-10883 GCA_051439345.1 Xenococcaceae cyanobacterium | reverse complement strand
TTTCAAGTGTATGTTTTTAATAAAGTTGAAAATCTTAACTCTAGTTAGAACGAAAGAATGGGCTTTTCCCCCTCTGCTTCCTCTGCCCGTCTCAACCGTCAAATCTTAAAATCATACCCCTGAAAGCTTATGGGGGGTGGGAGATTTAGAGGGGTTGCCCCTACCCTGAACTCCTATTTTCCAAGAGGGAAATTAATCCTCGCTTCTAATCGATTTTGAACTTACTAATACTGGTTTGTAATTGCTCGGAGGTAGAGAGCAATTCTTCAAACAAAGAAGCAATTTTGACTGAGTTGGACGAAGTTTGATTAGCTATATCCGCTACATCTGTCATCGCTTTAGTCATCAACTGGGACTGTTTAGTTTGGGTGGAAGTAGAAGTGGTAATATTTTGAACTCGATCGCTAATCTGCTTGGTTGCTGATTTAATTTCATCCAGACTCTGGCGAGTTTTGTTGACTAATTCCGTCCCTTTGACAACTCGCATAATACCTAATTCCATTGCCTCAGTAACCGATTGTGTCTCTGTGCGAATCTCCTGCACCAGGCGTTCGATTTCATTAGTGGCATTGGCAGATTGGTAGGCTAGAGTGCGGATCTCATCGGCAACTACACCAAAACCTCGTCCATATTCCCCAGCCCTAGTTGCTTCAATAGCAGCATTAATCGCTAAGAGATTAGTCTGATTAGCAAAGTTATCAATTAGACTGACAACTTTGGCAATTTTTTGGGATGATTCGCCGAGATTTTTGAGTTTTTTAGCGGTTTCTGCCACAGTTTCCCTGATTTCTCCAATCCCTGCTACGGTTTCCTCCATAATGGAGTCTCCTGCTTGGACAGTTCGATTGGCATCTAGTACTGCCTTATCTACTTGCTGGGCATTAACCGCTACCTGAGCGATCGAATCTACCATTTGCTGTAGTTCCTTTAAGGCTTGTTGCAATTGTTGGGATTGTTTTTGAGCTTGCTCGGATAGTTGCCCCACAGCAGATGTACTGGTATTACAGGTTTTATCTACTTTTTCCGCAGAGACTTTTACCTGTCTGACTAGTTCCCGTAAAGTCTGTAAAGTAGTATTGTAACCATCAGCGATCGTGCCTATTTCATCTTCCCAGAGAGGAACTGTTACCGTTAAATCTCCTAGCAAAGAAGGCTCAATGCTTCTGAGCAAGTTTAGGGTTTCTCTTTGTAGCCTTTCTTTGTCTGTTTTTTCTCGTTCTGCTGCTTCAGCCAATTTCTGCCGTTGGCGAGCGAGTTCCTGTAGATCGTCCTGACGCTGAATCGTAACTCCAACCTGGGAAGCTACCTGGTTTAAGAGCCTAAGCTCGTTTTCGCTCCAAGAGCGGGGTTCTTTGTTGTGATAAGCTGCTAGGAGTCCCCAGAGTTTTTCTCCATTAAAAATAGGGGCAATCATAAAAGCCTTTGCCTGATATTGCTCTAGTAGCTCGACATGGCAATTGTGGAATCCTTGAGTATAAATGTTGTCTATGCGTATAGACTCATTTTTAGCATAGCGTCCCCCTTGATTTTCTTGCAGATAAGTATCATCCCATTTTTGTAAAGATGTACCCACAATTGGTGTCCAATTTTGACCTACATCTTCAACAATATAGTCACCACTCCAGTCTGGATGAAATTGGTAAATTGCCACTCGGTCTGTCTTTAACAATCTGCGAGTTTCTGCTGTGGCTAAACGGAACAAAGCCTTAACCGCAGAACCATCTTGAAGTTGGGTCGGTGATTGCTGTCCCATTTGATAGATAAGTTTAGCAAAACCTACCCCCTGCTCAGCCAGCTCGGAGATTTGTGCGGATTGCTGTTGAAGTTCCTCAATGTATTGAGCTTGTTGCACGGCTACCCCAAGCTGAATTGCTACTTGGGACAACACGTTCAGTTCCCCTCTTTCCCAAGGTCGTGGTTCAGTATTTTGAAAAGCAGCTAGTAATCCCCACAATTTTGCGCCCAAAAACACAGGAGCAATGATATAAGCTTTGGCTTGATACTCTTCTAAAACTTCAATGTAACAAGGTGTGAAACCAGCTTGGTAGATATCGTCTCTTTTCACTATCTGGCCATCTTGGAAGATTCCTCCTTGGGTTTTTTGTAAGAAAGTATCATCAGAAAACCTTAAGGATCTTTTGGTCAGACTCCTGATGCCCTGGCAATCGCTCACACTCTCTTGTAGGTTAGGTATTTTTTCTTGCTTATCGATTAAGCTTTCCCAACCACGACCGAAAGATTCAGCAATAAAAGAACCACTCCAATCGGGATTAAACTTATAGATAACAACGCGATCGCAATTTAAGACAGACCGCACTTCTTTGGTAGTTGTCCTGAAAATAGTTGTAATATCGAGAGTTTGCCGAATATTTTCAATGACTTTAGTCAGGGATTTTTCCCGTTCGGCAATTTTAGCTAACTGGACATTTTGAGTCTGAATCTGCTCATAGTTTTCTGCCTGTTGAAGGGCGATCCCAATTTGAGTAGCAACCCGTTTCAGCAGTTGGACTTCCAACTCTGACCAATGGCGTATGCTCGTGTTTTGGAATGCCGATAATAAGCCCCATAATTCCTTACCCTTGAAAATTGACACTACAGCACAGGACTTAACTCCATAATCTTCCAACGCCTCGATATGGCAATCAGTCAAGCCAGCATTATAGATATCATCGCAAACCAAGGGTTCATCATTTTGGAATCGCCCCCCCTGATTTTCATTTAAATAGGGGTCTTCCCAACCACTACCCACTAGTTTAGGAAATCCTGGTAGTTCTGCTTCGGCAACAAAATCCCCAAAATAGTCTTCGCGAAACTTGTAGATAGTTACCCTTTCAATACCCATAAGTTTACGGACTTCTTGGGTAGCTACCTCAAAAAAGGTCTTGAGATTAAAAGGAGGTTGATGAAGTTTATCAAGCACTTTGACTAGGGCTTTTTGGGCGTCGATCTCTCCTTGTAATTTTACTTGTACTTCTGCTATCTGTAACTGTACTGATAATTCTGCACTTACCTGTTCTAGTAAACGAATTTCTGAATCTTGCCACTGTCTACTTCTCAGACACTGATGAGTTACCAGTAAACCCCAAATCTGTCCCGATGACATAATGGGTATTGCTAAACTAGCTTTAACCTGAAAGCGTTCCATCAATTGCAGTTGATAGGGAGATAGTTCTGCTTGCTGTATATCAGCGATCGCCACTACTTTAACTTGTTTATAATGACTGGTATTAGCTAGTCCAAAGCACAGTGGGGCAATTTGCTCTTTGATAGCTGGGGTAAAACCTTCTCTTAAGGCTTCTGCTGCTACAATCCCTTTATCTTTTTCGTGAAAAGTATAAATTAGTACCCTCTCCACATCGAAGATTTGGCTAATTTGGCTTACAGCCTGGTTAAGTAAAGTCTCAGTATCCTTGGCTAGTCTTAGTTGTTGGACGATTTTCCCTAATGCCTGTTGCTCAATTTGTTCTTGCCGATCGAAAGCATTGGTTAGATTGATAATTTCTTTGAGGCGAGTGCGAAACTGATGAGAATCTTGAGGACTTATTTGGTCTAAGTCTTTATCTAGAGACTTTAAAGCATTTTTAATCTGCTGAGTCAGATAATTTTTTGAGCCAACACCATTGCCAACAGAAAATTTATCAGAGCCAATATTGGTATTGGTGGAATTAAATATAGTGGTCATAAATCAATTTTCATTCCTAAAGTTATGGTTTAATCTATTAGTTGTATTGATTCCTGGCAGTAAATTGCTAAGGGAAATCATTAAGTTGCTACTTTCTTCAACCCAAGTTTTGGAGACTTAGGCAAGAGTGATTCTATCTCCGTTCGCTTCCTAGAATTTGATGCTTTATGATTGATAAATTATTGAATTAAATTACTCTATTTAAGTTCTCTACTGTCTCGATAATAGTATCTACATCGAGCAGAGTTAGAGTCTTTCCCTCCGAATCAACAAAATATCCTTCTAGAAAAGATAGTAACGTAGATGGCAATGACTGGGCAGGAAAAGGTTGTAAATTGCTTAAGTTATAAACTTCGATCGAGTAAACTTGCTCTACCAATAGTCCGATAGCTTGTTCTTGGGCTTGAACTAGGATCGCTGTACAGATTTCGGGAATTACTTCTCGCTGAGATAAATGGATAGCCCCCATTAAATAGGACAAGTCTACCATCCAAACAGCTTCTCCCCGCCTATTAGCAATTCCTAACAAATAATTAGGCACTTGGGGAATTGGCAAAATTTCACGGGGACGAACTTTAAGGACTTCTACTAGTCTGTCTAAAGATAATAAACCGATAATTTCCTTACCCAGGGAAAATCGTAAAAATCTAGTTGCCTCATCTTCCCAGATTGCTTTTGAGTGAATCTGCTCAGATTTAACCAACTCCATTAGGTTTTCTGCTTGATTCATCGATCGTTTTCTCCTTAAAATTTAGCTCTCATAGCGTGTTTGTTAAATAAATTGACGGATTGTGTTGAGTAACTTATCTTTATCTACAGGCTTGGTTATATAAGCATCTGCTCCTCCCATTTTTCCCCATTGTTTATCTACTTCAGTATTTTTAGTCGAGCAAAGTATAATGGGGATTGCTTTTGTCTGAGGATTGGATTTGAGTTTACGGCAAAGTTGAAAACCACTTTGCCCTGGTAAAATTACATCCAAAACAATTAAATCTGGTCTGTGCTGTTCTAGTTTCCGCTGGGCATCTTCCCCACTGGTAGCTGACATTACGGAAAGACCTTCTTTTTGAAGATAGAGTGTGAATAGCTCCATGTCTGTCATACTATCTTCTACAATCATCACTGTATTCATTAGTATTTCTATTTACTCCTTGAATTATGGTCAATTGGCTCAAAAATTACAGTAGATAAATTTTGATGTCATAACCAGCTTATTTATACACTTAAATACAATAAGCTTCAGATAACAAAAAAAAGATAAATCCTTACCAGTTTGTAGCGACAACTTTTCCAAGATTGATTTGGAGAATAAATAAAAAAGTCTATTTAATTAAGGCATACTTTCGCAATATTGAGATAACCCGCTCTGGATTAACTGGTTTAGAGATAAAATCAGTAGCCCCGACCAGTTTGGTTCTGACTCGATCGATCAGTCCATCTTTACCAGTTAAAATTACAATAGGAGTGTCTTTAGCTCTAGAAATCCGCCGAATTTGAGCGCAGAGTTCATAGCCATTGACGACGGGCATAACCAGATCGAGAAAGATCAAGTCTGGTTGAATCTTGAGTAAATTAGGAATTGCTGAGATTGGGTCTTGTATGTCAAAAAAACGACAACCTTCGCCAATAATAATCTGTCTCATCTGAGTACATACTGTTGGGCTATCATCAATACACATTACCAAAGGAAGAGTCTCTTCAGGAGATTGATATGCTGAAACATTACTAGTAAAAAATTTCTGGGTTGTTCGATTGTGTTCTAGTGACTCTTTTTCCCTCTTCTGAGTTTCTAAAAAGCCCATCATCCCTGAATTAACATATTGGACAAAAAATGAAGTTAAATCTGGCAGTGGTTGTTTTAGTTCTAAAGATAAGCTACGTAAAGTACGTTTACCATCTACAAACTGAGTCAAGATTCGATATTCATCTATTGAGTTTTCTAAATTTTGCCGTAATCTTTCAGGTTGCTGAATAAAAGGAATTAAGTTAGGTGAGTATGAGAGTAATTTCATCTTTTGCCATAGTTGCAGCTTTTGTATTGCTTCTGTTAAAGACTGGTCTATTCGCACAAGGGTTAAAGCAGTTTTCGGATAATTCTGATTATCATAGACAAAGGAAAGTCGATCGCTTTGCTGACCATACTTTAATTGCTGCTCGTATTGCAAGATATCAAATAAAACTTCAACTAAAATATTTTGGACTAAAGCTATGATCTCAGAACGCTTACTCCTGTCTTGCTTTAATATTTGTGAAAGGAGCATATATCCGCTAAACTCGGCTGTTTCAGGATTGATTTCCTCCAATTGAGTAATCCCAGGGCAGTAGTAATTCAAAAGCCTCTGCCAACGCTCTAAAGGATCTGCTCCTCCTCCTGCCCAAACTAAACGGCCTAAATAAAAATATAGACTCCACTTAAGTTGACCCGAATCCTCAATATCAAGCCTACCCCTAAAAAGTCTTGACTGAAGCTGGTAGAGCTGAGAGGCTAGACCAAATGTATCTCCTCTTGTTAACATCTGCTAACCATGCCAGTCGCTATAATTTTTTCTCGCTTTGAAAGCTGTTTTCAACATATTGTAATTTCTAAAGCAAAATTGTTACTTGAGCTACTTTTTCGCTTCACAGCCAATAACCCAGACTAACCGAACGTACTATCTGCCCCAGTATCCCACAATTTCATGTGCTTTTAGCCATAAAAATGGGTCATCGCATTTCATAGTCAAAACAAGTAATTTTAAGATCCTGTCAACACCTTACTTCGATGTTAGGATACCAACTCTTAAAAATAGTCATAAATTTAGTAATAAATTAGAAATATTTAGTATTTGTCAAATATAAAAGACATATTTCAAGATACAGCAGCTAGAAATTATCTTTGATAAAGATTAGGCAAAGAAAATGTATCTAAACTAATTAATTGGTAGTTTTTCTCCTCTAATCTTGGGAAAAGTAGTCCGATCTTGGGAACTTGGCTAATCAAAAGAGGAAGATTTTATTGACACAACTTGGCAATTTTAAGAAGAAAAGAAAGCAAAAAAAGAGTAAGGTAAAATCCGAGTAAGATGCCTGTATCTCATGCTTGGAAAACAGTAAAAACTTTTTGATTATAGGTAGTCCTAAAAAGGAATGGCTAATGGCTACTTACTACTTGCTACTTTGGAAAAAGCTTGGTAATAAATAAAAAATTGGTTTAATATACTTCCACTTCATTCTTTGATTTAATTCTTCTTTGGTAAAGTATTCAGCCCAATGACTTGCGCTGAAGTCTGGAGTGATACCTTCTAGTTCTTTTAACCAGCTATCATCTTTTTCATAGCCATACTCAATTAAGTCTTGGCTAATATCGCCATGGTTTTGGAGCTGTCCTGCTATCCTGGGAAGATGGTTGCGCCAATTACCAATACTGGTAGAACTAACAGGTCGCATTCCTTTTAATGCAGCTAGAGAATCACGATCGGGTTTGGCAATTTCATGATAATGAGAAAAAGGAGCGAGTTTAGTCAAAAAAGGTATTTTCTGTTCTAAATATTCCTGTACTCGATCGGCTTTAGTGACTAAATCTTCATAACGGACAGTAGTAAATCGAGGATGATTTTCTAGTTTACGTCCATAAATAGTATAAGTTTTCCAGTAACGAAGACTTGCCCAATAACGGTCTGGGTCTTTTCTATGCTTGGATACAACCATATCACGAGGGTCTCGCAGCATATACACTACATGAAGATTGGACATTAAGCGCAGCATTGGTCCTACAACTAAAATATCGCGGGGACGTTTAGTTAGGAATATGTTTGCTTTACGGGTTGGTCGAGTGTAAATACTACTTTCGTGTTTAGGATACAAGTCGATATCAAAACAAGCAGACATCATTTCTGCCATTAAGGTAGTCCCAGTGCGAGGACCACAACCAACAATATGTATTCTTTGCATAGTTTTAGCTGGACTTGAGAAATTAAGCCAAAAAAATCTAGAGTGGCAAAATTAACTAGAGAAGTTTTTTATCTTGTCTGACAAGGCTAAAACACGTAAATCTAATTTTCAAGGGATAATGGATTTACGACCTTTGAATTGCTAGTCCAGTCGATTTTGCCACTCTAGAATAAAACAAATACCGTATAAGCTGGAGAAAAAAATATTTAACTTGGGGAAATAATGCGAATTTTACAAATAGTCCCTTCCGTTTCTCTAGTATATGGTGGTCCTAGCCAGATGGTACTCGGATTATCTAAAGCCTTGGCAGCAGAAGGAATAAAAGTAACTCTAATTACTACTAATTCTAATGGAGATACAGATCAACCACCCTTAGATGTTCCCATCGCTCAACCAATAAAACAAGATGGCTACGAAATAATTTATTTTCCTTGTTCTCCTTTCCGTCGCTACAAATTTTCTCTTGGGTTATTACAGTGGTTGGCACAGAATGCGAATAAATACGATCTTGCTCATATTCATGCCTTATTTTCTCCTGTCAGTACAGCAGCAGCTACTATAGCTAGGAATAAACAATTACCTTATATTCTGCGTCCCTTGGGTACTCTCGATCCTGCTGACTTGCAAAAGAAAAAACAACTCAAACAAATCTATGGACTGTTACTAGAAAAACCTAATTTAGCTGGTGCTGCAAGGGTCCATTTTACCAGCATAGAAGAAGCTAAAGTCTCAGAAAGATATGGAACACAAACTAAGGATTTAGTTATTCCTTTAGGGGTAGATTTACCTTCAGATTTACCAGCAAAAGAAATATCACGCCAACAATTAGGGATAGTACCAGACTGTCCTATTATTTTATTTATGTCTCGTATCGATCCGAAAAAGGGACTAGACTTATTACTCCCTGCTTTAGAAAAATTACAAGCAACAGAATTAGACTTTCACTTTGTCTTGGCAGGGGCAAATCCCCAAGATGGTGATTACGAGAATGAAATCAAACAAACTATACAAGCTTCTACCTTGGCAAAACAAACAACTATTACGGGTTTTGTCCAAGGAGAATTAAAACTAGCATTGTTGCAAGATGCAGATTTATTTGTGCTGCCTTCTTATTACGAAAATTTTGGGATAGCAGTAGCTGAAGCTATGGCAATGGGTATACCTGTAGTAATTAGCGATCGCGTGCATATTTGGCAAGATATACAATCGGCTAATGCTGGTTGGGTAACGCCTTGTGAAGTAAATAAACTAACTGAAGCCTTGAAAAATGCGATCGCAGCTAAAGAAGAAAGGAAACAAAGAGGCGAAAATGCCCGTCAGTTAACCCAAGCAAAATATAGTTGGAGAGCGATCGCAAAAGCAATGATTGAGGCTTATCGAAATATTAATTAGCAGTAATAGAAAATAATACTTAATAGGTAATAGATAATAACTATGTTTAATAAAATCTTATCTTTGGGTTTAGCTACAATTACAGTTTTACTAATTAGTCCTTTAGCTAATGCCGAACAAGTAATTATTCAAGGTGGTAGTTCTTCTGCTACTGCGGAGGGTAGAAATAATTCTGCTGCTAGTAGTGTACGTCAGTCGGCATCCCAATATAGATCTAGAGGAGCGAAGGGAAAACAAATATCTAATCAACAGGGTCATAGTAATTCTACAGCGAGCGGACAAAATAATAATGTGACTAATACTATTCGCCAGTCAAGCGGACAAAATAAAGTAGATAACTTCCAAGAGCAAACAGCTAGGCAAAGAGGTACTAGTAACGGTACAGCGATCGGCGAAAATAATACTATTAATGGCAATATAAGACAGAATAATCAGCAAAATTAAGCTAAAAGCTATAATTATCGTTTAACGATTTAACTTCATTGTCGCGGTGCGCTTTTCCCGAACCGCAATTAGCAATCTTCTCGATCGATAAATTAGCTTATTCGAGAAGTATTGACTGGAATGGGGAGACTTCTTCGGACAAGAAGTTAAAAACTGATTAAGCTTTAGAGTTTTATAGCTATAAAGAGTTATTGGTTAACTAAAGGAGAAATTTCCATGCCAATTTCTACAGGAATTATGAGTATTTGAGGAGAAAACATAACTATGTCTGAATTTCTTGATTTTCTTAAACATAAATATGCTTACGTTGCGATAGGTGAATTTAAACCAGGGAAATTTGCCGAAGCTCAAAGATTGTATGAAAAGGCCGTTTCCACCTACGATCGAGGGTTTAAAGGTGCATACCTACTCCAAAAACCAGGAACAGATGAAGGGATTGCTATTATCATGTGGGATGAAATAGGCAATATGCAAGAAAATATCTCGGAAGCCTATGAAGCTATTATGCAAGAAATGGCACATCTATTCGTTAAAGCTCCAGTAACTTCCTTTTACGAAGTCAATAGTGAAATAGGTACTGAAGCACAAACCACTGAAATAGCTGCTAATTAATTTTTTCAAGGGAATAGTAAAAGCTTATACCTGGTAAGGTGGACAAAATTAGTTTTCAATTGCTTTACAGAAGTGGAAAATTAGTCTGCCCACCTACTTTTTTGGGTACTTTCTTGTATAGAAACATCCTTAGCAAATCCTCAATATACATGAGTCTCGATCGAAGACGTATACTAATTATTATTTCTCTGTTGATTATTACTCCCTTGGGCTTGTTCTCTAAAGTCTATACAGGAGTAGCCCAAGATTGGGTAAATGATTACTCAGGGGATATTTTATATGAAATTTTTTGGTGCTTATTTTTCTTTTGGTTTTTTCCCAGGAAAAAAGCTATTGTTACTATTCCGTTGTGTGTATTTATAGTTACTTGCGCGATCGAAGTTTCTCAATTATGGTTCTCATTAGTTCCTATCTCAATTCGTTCTTCACTTATGTGGAGATTACTATTAGGTAGTTCTTTTGTGTGGTGGGATTTTCCTCATTATGCCCTTGGTTCTTTTTTAGGTTGGTTATGGCTGTTGATAATCGATCTTCAGTAGAATCTGCATTGGCATTAAAAATATTTTTTTCAGATTTTTTTCGTCAAAAAGTACGATGATATTATCATAAATAGAATTGACTTCTCCAGCCTTTGAAAAAGCTGGATTCTAAACGGATGCTACGAAACAAGCTAAAGCGTTGTTTCTGCGCGGTATTGTTTAAAGCTGTTGACAAAGTTGGCGAAAATGATTTCCACGATGTTCAAAGCTTTGATATCGATCGAAACTAGCACAGGCAGGAGATAACAAGACTACTTTAGCCTGATATTTTTTGGCTACTTCGA
>JBFRWE010000016.1:0-52663 GCA_051439345.1 Xenococcaceae cyanobacterium | reverse complement strand
TCCCGCGTTCTCTCTTTAATTGTTCGTCCGATTTTCGCCCTTAAAGGGCGAGCGGAGACGGAGTTTCTGAGGGGACGAGTGCGGAGGTCTCCTCCGCACTTTAAGAGCCCCGTCCGCCTCCGTGCTTGAAACCATTTTCGGGGCTAATTTCTTTCCCTATTCCCCACTCCCTACTCCCTATTCCCCCGCCCCGAAGGGCGGTCAATTTTAATATTGATAGATTGAGTTAGATGTGGGGAGTATGGGAAGTGTAGGAAGGAATTTCCTCCTTGTCTCCCTTGTCTCCCTTGTCTCCCTTGTCTCCCCCATCCCCCCTTTCAAGTTCCTAACATTTGTAATTTATACAAACTGGAATATAGCCCTTCTTGAGCCAATAGTTCTTCATGAGTACCCGATTCAACCAGCTTTCCTCTGGTAAGGACTAAGATCTTATCTACATTACTGATAGTTGATAATCGGTGAGCAATAATAATTGCGGTACGTTCAGTTAACAACTGCTCTAAAGCGGATTGAATCAGAGCTTCTGTTCTTACGTCTAAACTAGCAGTGGCTTCATCTAGTACCAAAACACTGGGATTACGAATTGCTACACGGGCAAAAGCAAGTAATTGTTTCTGTCCACCAGATAAGTTAGTACCTCTTTCTCTGAGGATAGTATTGTAGCCTTGAGGTAATTGTTCAATAAATGCATTGATATTAGTCAATCTGGCAGCTTCTTTTACTTGTTCGAGAGAATAATCATCTCCTAAAGTAATGTTTCTTTTCACATCACCAGCAAACAGAAAACTTTCTTGCAAAATTACTCCTATATAGCGACGTAATTCTGCTTGAGAGATATCGCGAATATCGATTCCATCAACTAAAATGCGACCACGATTTGGTTCATAGAGACGGCAAAGTAAACGAATAATAGAACTTTTCCCTGCTCCCGTAGGCCCTACTAAAGCAACTTTTTCTCCTGGTTTAATAGTAAAGTTTAAGTCTTTGAGAACATATTCATCCTCTTTGTAACCAAACCAAACATGATCGAAGATTATTTCTCCTCTGCTGCCTTGTTCCTTAATTTTCTTTTTAGTAAGTTGAGAGGATTCTGGATCTTTTATCTCAATGGGTTGATTCATCAATTCCGCTATTCGTTCGATCGCTGTAAAACCTGATTGGAACATGGTGAATTTATCAGCAAATTGACGCAAAGGATTGAATAATCTTTGAGCATAGAGAATAAAAGTAGAAAGAACCCCAAAGGTAATATTTTCCCTAATAATAAATACTCCTCCTAGCCAAAGTACTCCTGCGATCGCTACTAAGGAAATCCATTCTAGAGTAGCTGATACTGCTGAATCATGGAAAATAGTTTTATTTATTGCTTGGCGATAACGATTATTGATCGAGCGAAACAGCTCTGCATTGTATTGCTCTCGCCTAAATAGCTGAACAATGTTAATACCAGCAATATTTTCTTGCAGCGTAGAGTTGAGTTGGGAAAGTTCTTCTCTAGCACGATAATTTGCTTGACGATATTGTTGCTGAAAATAAATAATCAAGCCTGTTACTGGGATTAACATCAACACCAACATCGATGCTAATTGCCAGTTCATTAAATACATAGTTACCACAATAGCGATAATAGAAACAAAATCGCTGACTACACCAATTGCTCCGCTAGCAAAGACATCTCCTAAAGCTTCTACATCATTGGTAATCCGAGTAACTAATTTACCTACGGGAGTTCGATCGAAAAAACTAGAAGCCAGAGCAGTAACATGGACAAATAAATCTTCTCTTACTGCTGCGGTGATCTCTTGTCCAATTTTTTGCACTAAAAATCCTTGAAGAGAAGCAAACATCAAACGAATCACTACTGTAGTCAAAAGTATTCCGACCAGGATATTAATTCCCTGAGCTATAGACAGATTTTCTAAAAAAAACCAAGTTGGTTCTTGTCTTAAGATAGAAACCGCTTGTCCAATAATGAGAGGTTGAATTGCTCCTGCGATCGCCAGAGGAACTAGTAAGATCATCGAGAGTAACAAAATACTCCGATTACCACGGGTATAAGGAATTAACTTGAGAAACAACCGCCAATCATTGTCTTGATTTTTACTGCGAGTTTTTTTTGCTGACGAGGAAGGAGAAACAGTCATTAAATACTTTTGCTGCCATGGAAACACATAGTCTAGCTTAACGAGAAAAAAATAGAATAAAAAGTCTCAATCTCCGCTCATCCTTAAAAACAAAAAAGGAAAGGCGAAAAACCTTTCCTTGTTAATCTATTAACCAAATTGAAGCTAATAGCTTTTTGACCAAACTACTGCTAATTATGTGTTGGGACTGCTAGCTATTTCAGAATCAGGATTAACCACACCTGAACTTCCGCCAACTAAAACATCAGATTCTTTGACAAATCCACTATAAGCTTCCATACCATGTTCAGATATATCCAAACCAATAAATTCTTCTTCTGCATGGACGCGGATACCAACAGTTATTTTGAGGATGTACCAGACTACACCACTGAAAACAACAGTAAAAGCACCAATTGCTAAAATACCGATCAGTTGAGTAACAATATTACCTGTACCAAAAATACCTACCGCTAAAGTTCCCCAGATACCACAGACTAGGTGAACAGAAGTAGCACCTACAGGGTCATCGATTTTGATACTATCAAAAAATGCTACAGAGAAAACGACGATAATACCAGCGATCGCACCAATGGCTACAGCAGAAAGATAATTAACATCAGCACAACCAGCAGTAATACCAACCAATCCAGCTAAAATACCATTGATAATCATGGAAAGATCGGGCTTACCGTCTTTAATCCAAGAAGTAAAGGTGGCAGTACAACCACCTGCTGCTGCTGCCAAGTTGGTAGTTACAGCAATATAAGGAACATTAGCTGTAGCTGCTAATTCTGAACCAGGGTTAAAACCAAACCAGCCAATCCAGAGAATTAAACAACCGAGAGTAGCAATACTCATATTGTGACCAGGAATAGCACTAATGCTACCATCATCGCGGTATTTACCTTGCCGTGGTCCTAACAGTGCTGCTCCCACTAAAGCAGCCCAACCACCTACAGAATGCACTACAGTTGAGCCAGCAAAGTCAGAAAAGCCCATTTCGCTTAACCAACCGCCGTCCCAAACCCAGTGTCCAGTGATAGGATAAGAAACGGCCACTAACAGAAAACTAAAAATTAAGAAAGCATCAAATCTAATTCTTTCTGCTACTGCACCAGAAACAATAGTTGCTGCGGTGGCTGCGAAAGCCACTTGGAATAGGAAAGAAATAGCTTCAGGAACTGCTTCGGGATAAGGAGCATTCCCATAAGGAGCAGGATCGCCATTGAAGAAAAAGCCCTGCAAACCGATAAAAGGATTACCTTCACCGTACATTAAACCATAACCGATCGCCCAATAAGCAATAGTCGCGATCGCGAAGACAATCAGGTTCTTTGCCAAAATATTAACGGCGTTTTTTTGGCGACAAAAGCCTGTTTCTAACATCCCGAATCCAGCATTCATAAAGATTACTAGAACCGAGCAGAATAATAAAAATATTGAGTCTAAAACAACTCTAAGTTGATCCATATCTGCTGGTGGATCGATTCCTTGAGCCACTGCTGCCGAATTCCAAACCACCACAATTAGGGCTGTTAGCGGAATGCAAGCTAGCCAATAAGGAGAAAACCAGCGAGTCATATTATTTAAAAATTTTAAGGAGAAAGACTCATCCTTTGATAAAAAATTGAATGGCGAATTATTTTGTTTTTTAGGTCCTGAAACCTTTTTGTTTCCTAGCACTTGCTTGAAATTCATTACTCCATCAAGTTATTTAGATAATGAGAGTTCGATTAGGGCTCAAAACGAGAGTCCAGATTAATAGCTCAAAAACTTACAATAATTATTTTTTTCGTTAATATTTTTCGTTAATATTTAAAGTAAGTGCAAAGCTCAAATTACGAACTAACATTGTGTATCCTCAGATTTTAATTATTTGTGGACTATTTTTAGTAGCCAATTTTACAAAAATCTGAGGTGTTCGACTTGTCTAAGATCAAATATACCACCCAGACTGCTTATTTCTAGGTGGCTTTAGGTGTTAAATCCTGGCAAAAACTAAGGGAAAAAAAAGTAGTTTTTGCCTAATCGATAATTTAACAATCGTAATAAAGTGCAAACTCATAAGGATGAGGACGCAAGCGCAGAGGGTTAACTTCGTTGTCTAGTTTGTATTCAATCCAATTTTGAATAAAATCTTCAGTGAAAACACCAGTACTAGTTAAGAAGCTACTATCTTTCTCTAAAGCTTCTAAAGCTTCTTCTAAAGAGCCAGGAGTAGAAGGAATTTTACTCAATTCTTCAGGGGAGAGGTCGTAAATATCCACATCTAAAGGCTCTCCTGGATCGATTTCATTCTTGATTCCGTCGATCGCAGCGCAAAGCATTGCTGCAAAGGAAAGATAAGGATTAGAAGTAGCATCGGGACAACGGAACTCAAAGCGTTTGGCTTTAGGGTTAGAGCCAGATAGAGGAATACGTACTGATGCAGAACGATTACCTTGAGAATAAGCCAAGTTTACAGGAGCTTCAAAACCAGGTACGAGACGCTTATACGAGTTAGTCGTGGGATTAGTAAAAGCTAAAAGAGCAGGAGCGTGTTTGAGAATACCACCAATAGCATTGAGAGCCATTTTACTTAGATTAGCGTAGCCATCACCCCAGAATAAGGGTTGCCCGCCTTTCCAAATAGACATATGAGTGTGCATTCCCGAACCATTGTCATTAAACAGAGGCTTAGGCATAAAGGTAACACTCTTACCGTACTTTTTAGCAACGTTTTTGATGACATACTTATAAATCATCAAATTATCCCCTGCTGCGATAATAGGCGCAAAACGAATACCCAGTTCATTTTGTCCCCCTGTAGCTACCTCGTGGTGGTGCTTTTCAATTGGCACTCCACATTCTCCCATAGTCAGGAGCATTTCTGTCCGCATATCCTGAAGAGTATCGGTAGGGGCAACAGGAAAATACCCTTCTTTATAACGAGGCTTGTAACCTAAGTTACCACCTTCTTCTTGGCGACCACTATTCCAACGCCCTTCTACACTATCGACATAGTAATAGCCCTGACTTTCGGTTTGATCGAAACGAACATCATCAAAGACAAAAAATTCTGCTTCTGGACCAAAGAAAGCCGTATCACCAATACCAGTAGCAGCAAGAAAATCCAAGGCTTTTTTAGCAATAGAGCGAGGATCGCGACTATACCATTCTCCAGTACGAGGTTCTTTAATGCTACAAATCATGCTTAGGGTTGGTTCTTTGTAAAAAGGATCGATCCAAGCTGTTGTAGGATCGGGAACCATAGCCATATCCGATTCGTTAATCGCTTTCCATCCTCTAATACTAGAACCATCGAAAGGAACGCCACTAACAAAAGAATCTTCACTAATCTCACTGACGTAGAAAGAGCAGTGCTGCCAGATACCTGGCATATCAATAAATTTCAAGTCAATTATTTTAATGTCTTGCTCTTGAATCATTCTCAAGACTTCTTGGGCTGTTTCAGGCATAAATAGCTCCTTGAGTGATTAATTGTATGTTAGCCTCGAATCATCCTAGAAAATTGCGATGCCAATATTTTGTTTGCCATGTTACAGAATTACCATGTCTGGTTTACTTGTGAATCTGTAAATATTGCAAAAATGTTAGGAAATTAACAAAAAATGTTTCGGTTATACATTGTTCTAATACTAGGTTATAGTTAATAAATTAATACAGAGCTTAAGTTTAAGCTTATTTAGCTCTTCATCAAGTTAACCAGTTGCAAAATGACTATCCTAGTCGCGGTTTATGGGATTATAGATAGATAGAGCTTAAAATAAGGCTAATCGTGAATGGAATCCGCCTAAGCGGTCAGGCTTTTAATGTCCTTTCCTAGAAGTTGTCAAACTTACACCATGGATTGGCTAGAAAATCTTGACAAAAATAGGCGTTATGGGTATTCACTATGATCGGCCAACTAAGAAAACTGCTGCTGTTTGGGAGAAATGTTTAATGCGAGACGCGGTTACTAATTTAATCAAAAGTTATGATATTTCTGGTCGTTATTTAGACCGAAATGCCATAGATAGTTTAAAAGCTTACTTTGAATCTGGTACAGCAAGAGTAGCGGTTGCTACCATGATTAGTGCAAATGCTGCATCTATTGTGAAAGAAGCTAGTGCTAAATTGTTTGAACAAGTGCCAGAATTACTTCGTCCTAGTGGTAATGCTTATACCACTCGTCGTTATTCTGCCTGTTTGCGAGATTTGGACTATTATCTTCGCTATGCGAGCTATGCTTTAGTCGCTGGAGATATGAATGTCCTCAACGAAAGAGTATTGCAAGGTCTCAGAGAAACTTACAATTCTTTGGGAGTGCCTATTGGTCCTACTGTGGTGGGTATCCAAATTATGAAAGACTTAGTTAAAGAAATGGCATCAGAATCAGGAATTACTGATACTTCTTTTGTAGATGAACCTTTTGAACATCTGTCTCGTGATTTAAGCGAGGTTTCTGTTTAATAATTTTCCTATAAATACAATATTGACGATCGCCTGATTAGGTTTTAGTAAATTCAACCTAATGTTTCTCAGGCGATCGCTTTTTGATCAACCCTTTTTATCAATTTTCCCAAACACTTTCATGCTCTTTTTGCCAAGCTGGATCGACGATACAAATAAAGACTAATGGTCGCTCTCCACAATTACGAATAAATTGTTGAGCATTAGGAGGAATATAAACAGCGTCTCCTGTCTCTACTATCTGAGTTTCGCCATCTATATGCATCTCTCCTCTACCACTAATCAAATAGTAAACTTCAGAAGTAGTTAAAGCATGAGGTTTTGAAGTTTGCCCGACCTCGACAATAGCATGAGCTAAACTGTAACGTAATTTTATCGCTTGTTTATCGGGATGGAGTAATTCTCGCAGACGAGTACCATCGCCAGCAACAAACTCTTCCATATCATTGAGTTTTTGAATCAACATAAGTTGAATATTAAGTTATTTTACTTAATTGTTTTGGTAGTCAGAACAATCGATCGCCTTTTCCGTATTAGCAATATGAGGATTAACTGTACACTTTAGGGTGTAATTGTTGGTAAAAAAGCGACACTGGGTACAAGGTATCCGATGCATTTGTTTTGCTCTTGCTATAGCATCAATAACAAAACTAAATAAACTCCAAATACATACAGTTAATAGTAAACAAGCGCAGCAAAATCGAAGTAAATCTGTAAATGGCTCAATTGCCTCAGCGAAGTAATAATACACGAGTTGAAACACAAATAATCGTACCTATATATAAAATTATAGGTCTATATTCCATTATAGATTAATATTATTTAATTTACAAAACTCTATATTAAAATTGAGGTCTATTAACCTTGTAATTGACTAGAAATAATTTGCACAATTTGTCCTAATTGCTGTCTATTAAATGTCTTCATCAGGGTAATTGCTGCTGCTTTGGGTTCAGTTGGTAACATCACTTGTGATGGTGGCGTAGCCGTAGCAGTATTGGCTAATTGTTGTAGATTTTTACTGGGTACAATTTGCTCAATTTGACCGAAATGCAGACGATCGCCAGATATCTTTAGCTCTTTGATAACTATTTGAGCGATAGTGTTATAAGGGTATCTAGTATTAGTTAGAGCTTTCTGGGCAGTAACAATCAATTTTTGCCAATTTTGCTCTTGGGGAGCTAGTTTACCTAAATCCAGACACAATTGCTGCAATTTTTGCCTATTTTCAGTAGATGCTTCCTGCTTAAATAGCTGCAACATCTGCTTGAGAGTTTCTTTGACTTGCTCGGAAATATCAACAGAAGGTTCGGTTGTTTCCGTTGAGCTTACTCCTACATTTAGCTCTTGAAGATATTTTTGTAAGACAGTGAAATTAGACTCTGCTTGCTCTAATATTTCGATGGCATCATTGTCACTAAATTCTGCCGAGCTTTCTAAGCGTTCAACTAAATCCTTTAAATAATCGTAGCCGTCAAGAAACAAAGATTCTAGTTTGTTGTCTACGTCGATCGAAGATTCTTTGAGCATCTTAAAAGCATCTTCTAAACGATGGGCTGTTTTCTGGATACTAGTGTAGCCCAACATCGCTGCTCCGCCCTTAACCGAATGAGCAGCACGAAACATTTCATTGACCATTTCCGCATCTTGAGCAGAAGTGGATAACTGTAATATCCCTTTTTCTAAAGTTTGTAAGTGTTCTTTAGCTTCTTCAATAAAATAACCTAAAATTCTTTGTTGATTGGCTGTATCCAAGGTAATTACCTCCTAATCCCACAGCATTTCTTTTAATATTAATTATTTCACCACAAGTCTATCTCAGACTGTCTAAATTGGGTAGCTGGTTTTCACTTATAATCAACCCATGATTGCGATGGAGCCACCAAGATTTTATCCCGACTTCTTTAGCACCCTGGTAATCCTCACTCTTACTATCTCCAATATGCCACGCTTCTGCAGGATAACAATCATGTTTAGCTAAAGCAGTAATAAAAATTTTACTATCTGGTTTAGCAGCCCCACTCAAAGAAGAAATGGTAATACTGGCAAAGAAATGCTCTAAATCTAAAAGCTTTAATACTTGAAACAAACGAGTATCAAAATTAGAAATAATTCCCAGAGATACTTCTTGTTGTTGCCAATATTTTAGAGTAGGAACAACATCACGATAAATATACCATGGTTTTGCTCCTGCAAAGTACTCATAAAGCCTAGCAAAGAAAAGTTCAAAATCAGCAAATTGCTCTAAACCGTTAACTTGAGCAAAAGTAGATAAGACAATCCCTCTCCACCAACTAAACTCTTGTTGAGGGATGTCTTCTGCTTTAACCCCAGGAAAAGTAGGTGGAGAAGAGTGCTTGAAACTTGCCCGAAAAGCTGATTCTAAACTTTCAGCAGCAATATCAATGCCAAATTCTCGAGCAATTTCCCTATATACTTCTCCTACGCTACCCCGTACTCCAAATAAAGTCCCTACTGCATCAAAAAAGATTACTTTGGGCTTTGTCATACTTAGAAATTATCAATAATAGCTTGAGCAAAATCAGAACAGCTTAAAGGTTCAACAGGAGGATTCATCAGCCTAGCTAAATCATAAGTTACTTGTCCTCCAGCGATCGCCCCAGCAATACCTTTTTGAATTAAATCTGCTGCTTCCTGCCAACCCATAAATTCCAGCATCATTACCCCAGAAAGAATCACTGAACCTGGGTTAATCCGATTTTTACCAGCGTGTTTGGGGGCAGTACCATGAGTAGCCTCAAAAATGGCACAATTATCGCCAATATTAGCCCCTGGACTCATACCCAATCCCCCGACAACTGCTGCTGCTGCATCAGAAATATAATCTCCATTTAAATTCATTGTTGCCAAAATCGAGTATTCATCAGGACGAGTTTGGATTTGTTGGAAGATACTATCGGCAATACGGTCATTAACCATTACTTTATCTTGCCATTTACCCTCACCGTGACTATCCCAAATGTTTTTCAGTACAGTTTCAACTTCTTGTTCGATTTCCTGTTGTTTTTCTGGGGTAAGAGCATCATATCCAGGCTCAATTTTACGAGCATTTTCTTCAATGGTGATGTCTGGCTTGGCTTCTTTGTTGCTTAATATCCAAGATTCTCTTTCGGTAACGCAATCAGCCCTAAACTCGGTGGTTGCTAATTCATAACCCCAATCCCGAAATGCCCCCTCAGTGTACTTCATAATATTACCTTTATGCACTAGGGTGACTTTTTGTTGGGACTTGGGTAATCTCAGGGCTTGTTGAATAGCACGTCCAATCAGCCTTTGGGAACCTGTTTTACTGATCGGTTTAATACCAATACCTGAATCTAGAGGAATTTGTTTATTGCCATGTTCTGCCGTAGCTGGAATCAATTCTTGATTGAGCAATTGAATCAGTTTATTGGCAATGGCATCTCCTTGTTTCCACTCAATACCTAGATAGATATCTTCCGTATTTTCTCTATAGACAATTACATCTAGTTTTTCAGGATATTTGTGGGGGGAAGGAGTACCTGGATAGTAACGGCAAGGACGTACACAGGCATAAAGATTAAAAATTTGCCTCAGAGCAACATTAAGAGAGCGAATCCCCCCACCAACAGGAGTAGTTAGAGGGCCTTTAATAGCGATACCATATTCTTTAATGGCTTTGAGCGTATCTTCTGGCAGATATTGATAAGTACCGTATTTCTCGCAGGCTTCGTCTCCAGCATAGACCTTAAACCAACTAATCTTACGTCGATCGCCATAAGCTTTTTGCACCGCAGCATCAATCACTTTTTCTGTAGCAGGCCAAATATCTACTCCTGTACCATCACCACGAATGAAAGGAATAATCGGATTATCTGGAACGATCGGTTTGCCAGCTTTGAAGGTGATTTTCGAGCCAGTAGTTGGTAGAGTTAATTTTTCGTACATGTTTGTTACAACTAGGAAAAAGATGTAATTAAGGTTACAATAGGGTTAGTTGATTTGAACTAGAAGTAGAACACCCTAGTAGAACACCCTAAAAGTTTTGATTCTGTAGTCAGGATAAAAACAATATAATTGATTAGGATTTTTGGGTGGATATACATAAAGGCATAATGAAAAAAGTTTTGGTTGTAGACGACGATAGTATTTTACGCACGGTCTTAAAGCATACTTTGGAACAGCAAGGATATCAAGTTAAAACTGTGCATTCAGGGAAAGAAGCCTTAGCTGCTTTTACTCAAGATATTCCCGATATTGTTGTTTCTGATGTTTCTATGCCAGAAATGGATGGATTTGAATTTTGTCGTCAATTGCGCTCTCAGCCATCCGGACAGTTAGTCCCCTTTATTTTTCTTTCTGCTAAAACTGATCTCGATCACCGTGTTGAAGGTCATTCCAGTGGTGCTGATGATTATCTAACTAAGCCTTTTGAGATGAAAGAATTACTTGCCAAAATTGAAGGAATGTTAGAGCGATCGCGCCGTATCCATTCAGAAATTGTTCATCTTATGCAGCAACTTGCCAATTCTCATTCTGTGACTCAAAGCATAATTTCCTCCCCGCTCTCTTCAGCAAATTCTCATAATTGGGATGAACAAAAAAACAAACCAGAACCCTTACCCCTAACTCCTGCCGAAGAAAGAGTATTTTGGGAGGTCATTCAAGGTTTTACGAATAAACAAATCAGCGAACTGCTATACATAAGCCCTCGTACGGTTCAAACTCATCTGAGCAATATTTTAAATAAACTAAATTTAGAAAATCGGACTCAATTAGTTCGTTTTGCTTACGAACAAGGCTATGAAAAAGCAGAAAAACAATAGTCGTTTGGGGACTGAGAGAAAACTCCAACACCATGGTTGGTTTCTCCAGTAGTTCTGGGCTAAAAGTTGATGACTAAAAACTAAAAAATTTTAGCTGCGTATTTTATTGATAGTTGATAGCTAATTGTGTGATAGGATGAGAACAACGAATCAAGCCTAAGTATAAACACTTAGGAAAATTCTCGAAGTAAAAACTGTAACCATTTTGGCAGTGTATTTGAGTAACTCCTATCCAGGTGATGTTGTTGTATGGAAGATATTAGCCAACTTAGCCAAAAGTTCTCATTAGAATCCCCACTTAACCAACTGAAATTAATACCTCAAATCTCTGCAACGGGGGAATCTGGACAGGAATTCCTGATTGAATTTTTATCTTCTCATTTAGATGAACCGCCTAACCTAGTCACAGGAAAAATATATCAAACTCTCTACAAGGCAAATACGGCTATAACTCAAAAGTTTTTGCAAACTAAGGTACCCAATGGTGTTGTACCTCTCAATTCAGCCAGAAATATCGATTATCATCACCTGCAACAGTTACTAGCCCAGCAGGATTTTCAGGGTGCCGATGTTCTAACCCTCCAGAAACTATGCGAATTAGCTGGAGAATCAGCTATAAAAAGAAAATGGCTATATTTTACTGAAGTAGATAATTTTCCCTCAACAGATTTATTTACTCTAGATCGACTTTGGTTTATTTATTCAGAAGGAAAATTTGGCTTTTCTGTACAAAGGAAAATTTGGCTTTCTCTTGGTCAAGATTTCTCTCAACTTTGGTACAAAATAGGCTGGAAAATTGACAACAATTGGACTCGTTATCCCAAGGAATTTACTTGGGATTTGAGTGCGCCCAAAGGACATCTACCTTTATCCAATCAACTGCGAGGTGTTAGAGTAATCTCATCTATATTTTCTCATCCAGTGTGGTCAACCTAATTATTTAATACTGCTCTTGTTGGCCAAATTCTTTTAACTATTAAATTAGAGAAAACTTTTGTTTTTAACTAAAATATATTTTTAACAATATATCTTAAAATGTTCGTTTGAGGGTTTTTTAGGGAACTTTAAAAATAACAAGCTAAGGAAAGCATTATTTAGCACTATTTTCTCTGATAAAAAGCCAAAAACTATATCTATTCAGATATATTGTTATCTTAATGGAGATTTGTAGATTAATTATGCTCCCCAAGCCAATACCTATTATTACAGTTCTAATTATTAAATTTAGTAATATCAAGTGCAAGCAGTAGATTTAGAGATAAGAGTCAATAATATGACTAAACTAAAAAACAGACTCTTTTGCCGTTTAGATGGGTTCACTCCAATAGTTAGAGAACAAAAAAGGCTAAACGCTCTTAGTAAGCTTGGTTTGTTAGTAGCTGAGACAGTTCCTGTTTTTGAAGAAGCAACACAAACAGCCTCTGGTTTTCTAGAAACTCCAATTTGTATTTTGGGCTTGGTAGTTGAAAATGAACTATGGTTTAAGTCTGCTTTTGGTCTATCCAAAATTGGATTAATGAATCAGTTAGCTACTCACAGAAAATTGCCTTTAATAGAGTCTTTTAGTACTTATGTAGTAGATGGCGAACAAGCTCTGTGCATCGAAAATGCTTTAACGAATTCAGTATTTGCCAGTAGCAGCCTCGTACAGCACTATGGTATTAGAGCTTATCTTGGAGTCCCGCTAATTAGCTCTGAAGGTTTATGTATAGGGACTTTAGAGGTTATGGATGTTGAACCTAGGCAATTTAGCGATAAGGATGCAGATTTTTTAGCCTTAACAGCCCGTTGGTGTTTGAGAGAATTCGAGCGAGATACCCTCATCAAAACTCAGGAGCAAAGAGCAACCGATCGCGCTCACAATTTATCTGTTATTCATCCTGTAGGGTCTAATTGGCAAACCCCTTCTGTGACCAAACAAGAAATATTGCCTCAATCCTCTAAGAAGTTTAATTCTACTAATTCAATCAAAGTAAGACTACTAGCACAACTGACTCAAGAATTGCGTACTCCATTAACTTCTGTTATTGGTATGGCAAGTGTGCTAAGAAGAGAAGTTTATGGTCCTTTAACTAATAAGCAAAAAGAATATTTAGAAATTATTCATAACAGTGGTCAAAATCTTATTTCTCTAGTTGATGAAATTGTTAATCTTGGAGTTTTAAGAGATCGAGATGCTGAGTTACAAACTTCTTCAACGGATGTGGAAATGATTTCTCAGCAAGTTATTAATAATTTAGTAGATGTAGCTAGACAACAACAACAAACTCTCCGCTTGTCTGTAGAGCCAGGTAATCGTATTTGGTCTCTAGATAAAGAGAAAGTTAAACAGGCTCTTTATTACCTAATTATTAGTGTCTTAGAAATGTCTGAGGCTGGTGGTGAGGTAAGAATTCATGTTTCCCGTAGAAATAGAGCATTAAATATTGCTGTTTGGCTTTCTCATCCTTGGTTAGGAGACGGTTTACCTCAAGCTGAATTATATTCTCAGTCTGTGACTAAAGCTTTAGCCCTCAATGAAAATAATTCTTTAAATACTGTAAATGCAGGTATGGGCAATAATGCTTTATTAGGACATCAAGTACTTACTTCTTCAGCCTTAATCAATATTTTGGATAGTGGAGAGAAACCGACTAAAAGTTCCAATGACAAAATTTCCCGCGATCTTTTGGGATTGCTACTAACTTGCCATCTGGTAGAAATTCATGGAGGTCAAGTTTTAGTTCAAGGTTCACCAGAGTCTGGATATCGCTATATTTTACAATTTCCTAAAGTAGAATCTGAACAAGAATAGAAAATAAAATATCTTTTTATATTTATAAAATTAGGTTAAACTGCAAAAATATTAACCTTATCAATAAGATTTTCTATTCATAATATATGAATTCAGCCTGGACGAAAATAGCACTTGCTAACTTGCATTGGTCTAAATGGCTAAGTTTCAGCTATTTTTATCGGCTAGTAGGCATACTATCTTCTTGGCATGAAGGTAGCTGGTTGCTCCAGTGGACAGAATTGCTAGGTGCTTGTTTACTTGGCACTTTATTAATACTTAGTCCTTTTGTTTCCACTAGTTTGATTGGAGTTCTTTTATTAGCGATAGCTGGCTACTGGATTATTCTAACTCTATCAGAAAAACATAGCCAAAATATAACACCTATTCATATATTAGTATTTTTATATTGGTTAGTAGCCACCATTGCTACAGCTTTTTCTCCTGTAAAGTCCGCAGCTTTGTCTGGCTGGATTATATTAACTTTGCATTTGGGAATGTTTGCTTTAGCAGCAAGAATTTTACGCTCGCCTTGGGTAACTTCTGGAGTAATTATAGCTTTTTTATTAGCTGCTTTATTGGTTAGTACCTATGGTATACATCAAGAGTTAATTGGTGTAGAACAATTAGCTACTTGGAATGATCCTGACTCTCCTTTAGCTAACGATACCAGAGTTTATAGTTATTTGGGGAATCCTAACTTATTAGGAGGCTATCTTTTAAGTGCGATCGCTCTAAGTATAGCAGCCATTTTTATTTGGCGTAGTTGGCTGCAAAAAGCTTTGGCTGTCACGATGGTAGGGGTTAATTCTGCCTGTTTATATTTTACTGATAGTCGTGGTGCCTGGTTAGCAATGGCAGCAATGATCGCCGTTTTATTGTTATTACTTTATTATTGGTGGCGAGAATATTTGCCTCGTTTTTGGCGAGTCTGGTTATTGCCGTTAGTATTTGGCAGTCTAGGGGGACTCCTACTAGTAGCAATTATTTCCGTAGAACCTCTAAGATTGCGTTTTTTGAGTATTTTTGCTGGTCGTGAAGATGACAGTAACAATTTTCGCATTAATGTTTGGGAAGCAGTATTTAAGATGATTAGGGATTATCCCCTAACTGGAATTGGTCCCGGACATGATGCTTTTAACCAAGTTTATCCTCGCTATATGAATAGTCGTTATCCCGCTCTTAGTGCCTATTCTATTTTTCTAGAACATTTGGTAGAAATGGGTTATTTAGGGCTAGGTTGTTTTTTGTGGTTGATTGCGGTTACTTGTAATCAGGGAATACGCCAGATTAATCGTTTGCGTAAGCTTAAAGACCGTCAAGGACTGTGGGTAATAGCAGCTACAGCAGCTATTGTCGGAATGCTAGCTCATGGTGTTGTGGATACGGTTTGGTATCGTCCCCAGATTAATACTCTGTGGTGGTTTATGTTAGCTATTATTGCTAGTCAATGGGAAACGGTAGAAACTGAAGAAGTAGATGATCGGCATTTGGTAGAAAGTAATCTGGCTAGGTGAACTACTGACGATAAATTCAACCTAGGGATAATGTTTAGCTTTTCTAAGTTGTTACAGATTTCCGCAAAGGATTAAAATTAACTTAGTTTATAGCAAATAAAATGATTTATCTAGATTCAGCTATCATTAAAGAGGCGGAAATAGCTAAAAAATGGGGATGGGTAAAAGGTATTACCACTAACCCTACTTTGCTGGCTAAAAGCAATTTATCTCCAGAAGAAACTCTAACTAAATTGGCAGCTATAACCCCAGGAGAACTTTATTATCAATTGTGCGCTACAGATTTTGATAGTATGGTGACTGAAGCCAGAAAAGCCTATGAATTAATTGGTCAAAAAATTGTGCTGAAAATTCCTGCTACTGGTGCAGGATTTAAAGCTACAGCCTATCTAGCTAAAGATATAACCTGTTCAGTGACAGCTATTTATAGTGCAGCCCAAGCAATAGTAGCCAAAGAAGCAGGGGCTAAATATGCGATCGCCTACGTGAATCGTGCCACTAGATTATTAGGGGATGGTTTAGCTTTAGTACAGGATATGGCAAAAGTTCTTGAAGATAGTGAAACAGAAATTTTGGCTGCTAGTCTTAAATCTTCTGAAGAAGCTGCTGCTGCAATTAAAGCAGGGGCAGAGCATATTACTATACCTCTGTTCATTTTACAGGCGATGACTACCCATGAATTATCGGCTAAAACCGTTGAAGAATTTCAACAACAAGGGATAGGTATTCAATAAAATCTCATTCTGATTACAAATAATATCCTCCCGATCTGCAAATATCTAGGAGGATACACAAATGATTAAAAGAGCAATATCTTCTAGCTATAAACTGATTACTGCCACTTTTGCGCAACGATTTCTGCCAAATCAACAACTCTTTGAGAATAACCCCATTCGTTGTCATACCAAGCAACAACTTTAACCATGTCGCCATCCATCACTAAAGTGAGTTTTCCGTCAATGGTAGAAGAACAATCAGTTCCGCGGAAGTCAGAAGAAACAAGAGGTAATTCAGTATAGCCTAGAACACCTTTTAATTCTTTTTCGGAAGCAGCTTTAAGGGCTTCGTTTACTTCTTCGGCAATAGTTTTCTTCTCTACTTGAGCAACTAAATCTACTACAGAAACATTAGGAGTAGGTACACGCATAGCAATACCATTTAGTTTTCCTTTTAACTCTGGTAATACCAAAGCTACTGCTTTAGCTGCACCAGTAGAAGTAGGAACAATATTAATAGCTGCTGCTCTTGCTCTTCTGAGGTCGCGGTGGCTAGCATCAAGGATACGTTGATCCCCAGTGTAACTGTGGGTAGTAGTCATCGTACCTTTGATGATGCCAAATTTCTCATGAATTACTTTAACAATGGGAGCGAGGCAATTAGTCGTACAACTAGCGTTACTAACAACTTTTTCTTTTCCGTGTTCGTAATCTTTGTCGTTAACCCCAACCACATAAGTTCCTACATTACCACCTTTACCAGGTGCAGTAATTAGTACTTTTTTTGCTCCTGCTTGCAAGTGTTTGGATGCCCCTTCTTCTGTGACAAATACACCAGTAGACTCAATAATTAAATCTACATTCCACTCTTTCCAGGGTAAGTTTAAAGGATTGCGATCGGATACACATTTAATTGTTTTTCCGTTAACAATCAAAGAATTAGTATCAGCTTTAATATCAGCATCTAAAATACCCAGCATTGAGTCGTACTTCAAGAGATGGGCATTTGTTTTAGGATCGGAAGTATCGTTGATCCCTACTACTTCTAATTTGCTGTTTTCTCTGCCCAGCCAGCATCTTAAAAAGTTACGACCAATACGTCCAAAACCATTAATTGCTACTCTAACCACTGCGTAATGCCCTCTTTTTTTTTAGGTGAATACATTAAAACATTCTTAATTAAGACTCATCATATCGTAAAGTCTGAAAATTAAATAAAGCAATTTTGATTATGGTTTAACATTTACTTAGATCGACAGTGTTAACTTAATATAAATTTAGAGTAGCCATACATCATTACGACTAATTGCTTATACCGATACTGAGATATTCTTGTTATCATAACCCGTATTATTTGAGGAAGAGAAACCACACCTCATAATGATATTTAAGGAGAATTGAGGGTGAAAACAGTAGATTTGAACGGTAAACCATTCCATTTTATCGGTATTGGCGGAATCGGCATGTCGGCTCTTGCTTATATTGTGGCTAAACGTCAGATACCTGTATCTGGCTCGGATTTGCGTACAAGTGATATTACCGCTAGATTAAAAGCCTTGGGTGTTCATATTTTTAATAGTCAGGAAGCAACTAATTTAAATTGGTTTACACCAAAAACTGAATCTGTTTATGAAAATACTCCTGCCCACACAATAACCAGTGAAATAGATCGCCAGTCTCTCACGATCGCGCCTGTTAATAACTCTTTAAATAGCCAAAAAACCCTTGGTGTTTTACCACAAGTAATTCGTTCCACGGCTATAGATGAAAGTAATGCAGAATACCAAGCAGCATTAGAATTAGACTGTCCTATTTTTCACCGCTCAGATCTCCTGGCTGCTTTAATCTCCAAATATCATAGTATTGCTGTTTCTGGTACTCACGGCAAAACTACCACTAGCAGCTTAATTGCTTATATGTTGTGGAAAGCTGGTTTAGATCCTACTGCTATTATTGGTGGAGAAGTATCCGCCTGGTCAGGGAATGCTCGCGTGGGAGAAAGCAAATATTTGGTGGCAGAAGCAGATGAATCGGATGGCTCTTTGGTTAAACACGCTCCCGCGATCGGTATTGTTACTAATATCGAATTAGATCATCCCGATCGATATCAAAACATAAGCGAAGTAATTGATATTTTTCAGACTTTTGCTCATCAATGTCAGACGGTAATTGGTTGCTTAGATGATGAGATAGTCAGGCAGAATCTAAATTTAGACATTAGCTACGGTCTTAATGAGGAACTTTCCCCAGACTATACCGCCAAAAATATTAAATATCAGGCTCAGAGTACAGAAGCCGAAATCTGGGAGAGGGGCAAATACTTGGGTATGCTTCAGTTGCAATTATTAGGCGAACACAATCTTAGTAATGCTTTGGCTGCTGTAGCTGTAGGTAGAAAACTGGGCTTAGAATTTGCGGTAATTCAAAAATCGATCGCGCCTTTTGGTGGGACAAAAAGAAGGTTTGAGTACCGGGGAGAAGCTAAGGGAATTACTTTTATTGATGATTATGCTCATCATCCCAGTGAAATTAGGGCTACCTTAACCGCAGCTCAACAAAAAGTACAGTCAGAGGAGACGCAACAAAGAGTAGTAGCTATTTTTCAACCTCATCGTTACACTCGTACAGAAACCTTTATGGCTGAATTTGCCAACGCCTTTGAAGATGCAGATGTTGTGGTGGTAACGGATATTTATAGTGCAGGAGAAAAAAATATCAATGGTATTAGTGGAGAGAAACTAGCAGAGGCAATGACTAACAATCATCCTCAAGTCTACTATCATTCTTCCTTAGCTTCTCTAGGAGATTTTCTCTGTCGGGAAATATTACGTTCAGGGGATCTAGCTCTTTTTCTTGGTGCAGGCAACCTCAATCAAACCATTCCTCAGATTGTCACTTTATATAACTAAAATCTTAGGTGGTTGTTCAGACAATACACAAATAGTAAACAAAAGATAACAAATTACAAATCAGTCAAATTATCGTTGACTTAGAGGAACAATCTGATTACCTTTAAGTCAGCTATAGCAAAATGGTGTGTAAGAGTGTATTATCTAAGTAAATATACTTAGACTCTCTTAGTTCCGTTTAGACAACTAAAACCATTGTTTCTGAACTGGTAAACAAAAATATGAGTTCAATTAAAAATACTTTAATTAAACCTGACATAGTCTTGGCTAACCAAACTTCTTATCGAGTAGGAGGAAAAGCAGAATGGTATACAGCACCAAAAAACTGGCAAGAGTTAGAAATTGCTTTTGAATGGTATCTATCTCAAGATATACCTCTAACTCTTTTGGGCGCAGGTTCAAATTTACTCGTGAGCGATCGAGGCATCCCTGGGTTAGTTATCTGTACCCGCCATCTCCGTAGTTATCAGTTTGAAGAAGAAAGCGGTCAATTAATAGCGGATGCAGGAGAGCCTATTGCCAGATTAGCATGGAAAGCAGCTAAAAGAGGTTGGCGAGGACTAGAATGGGCAGTAGGTATTCCTGGCACCGTCGGTGGTGCGGTAGTTATGAATGCAGGAGCGCACAGCCAATGTTTGGGGGATGTGCTTTCTAGCACTACTGTTTTATCTCCCGATGGCACAATCGATGAATTAAAACCAGAAGATTTGGGTTATGCTTATCGCACTTCTAAACTTCAAGGAGATAACCGTATTGTTACCAGAGCAGTTTTACAGTTAGAGCCAGGTTTTACCAAAGCAGAAATGATGGCAATAGCCAATCAAAACTGGACACAAAGAAAGACTACTCAGCCTTATCATCTACCTAGTTGTGGAAGTGTATTTCGTAATCCTACTCCCCACGCAGCAGGCTGGCTAATTGAACAATTAGGCTTGAAAGGGCATAAAATTGGTGATGCTCAAATTTCCCATCGTCATGCTAATTTTATTCTCAATTGTGGACAAGCAACTGCTAAAAATATCTTCGATCTAATTCTTTATATTCAAGAACGGGTAGAATATCATTGGTCAGTATCTTTAGAGCCAGAAGTTAAACTTATAGGCGAATTTTATTAATTAAGATGTAAGTATTGCTCTGTTCAGTGACAGAATCTGGGCTGACCGCATTCCGAGATAACTATTCACTCTCTAGTGAAGTTGGTATTAGTACAAATATTGCAAATATTGGTTAAATAAATATGGCAGGAAAAGGATTTGGACCTCTAGGTAAAATGAAAGAACTTGCAGAAGCTTTTAAAAAAGCTCAGGAGGTTCAACAAGGAGCGCAAGCACTCCAAGCAGAATTGGAGCAAATGCAGATAGAAGGACAAAGTGAAGATGGGTTAGTTAAAGTCATTGTGACAGGAAATCAAGAGCCTCTTAGTGTAGAAATCTCTCCTGATGCCCTTACTCAAAGCGCAGAAGCTCTTTCCGCATCAGTAACTATGGCGATGAAAGAGGCTTATGCTAAATCTACTGAAACTATGCGTTCTCGAATGGAACAACTTACTAGTGGTTTAAATCTTCCAGGTATGTAAGTTGTATATTAGACTTCTTGCATAAGCCCTGAATCGATCGGTTTCCGAGAACGAAGAGGACAGGGTAGACTAGGAAGACAAGGAAGAAAATTCTGTAGCTTCTCCCTTATCTTACCCAACCAGGAATTTATCGAGCAAATGAGGGAGTTTGAGGGAGCTATAAAACCCTGTCCTCAAAACGAGTGAGCCATTCAGGCGAACAATGTTTAAGGCGGGGATAGGTTGACCCTCGAATGGTGACAAGGTAATGTTGCCCAAGACAGGCGAGGGTTACTCGCCAAAAGCACGCACAATTTGGTTTCATCTAGGCAAGTCAGGCTAGAGCAAAAAGCTAGCAAGACTTTAGCCTCAAATTGTCTCACTGCCAAATAATAGTCAAATTATCTGGTTTACCCAAGTTACCTTCTAAGACAACACCACGCTTATTAGCATGAAGATGGCGGATAATTTGATAAATTGTTTCAACTTTATCTTGAGCTTGGGCTTTAGCAGCTAATTCTGACAAGGATAGAGGTTGTCTTACTTCTTTTAATACACTGATAATATCCTCCTGTAATTTCAAGACCGAAGCTGCTGCTTTTTTGCCTGCTTCTACTCCAGGTTGATGATAAGCATTTATATTGACTAGAGAAGCATAGATACTAACTGCTCGTTCATAAAGAGCAATCAAAGCCCCAACAGTAGTTTCATTTACCTCAGGAATGGTAATAGTAATTGAATCTCTTTGTTTTTCGTATAGTGCTTGACGAGTACCTAATAAAAAACCACAGAGATAGTCTCCTGAAGTGACTTCTGGTTCAATTTCTACATATTGCCCTTCTCGGTCTTGAAGTACTTCAATAAAAGTCAGGAAGAAATTATTGACCCCTTCTCTTAGCTGCTGAACATAAGCGTGTTGGTCAGTTGAACCTTTATTACCATAGACAGCTATACCCTGATTAACAATATTGTCATCTAAGTCTTTTTCTTTACCTAAAGATTCCATAATTAGCTGCTGAAGATAACGACTAAATAGCAGCAAGCTATCTTTGTAGGGTAGAATCACCATGTCTTTTTCCCCTCTTCCGTTGCCAGCCCAATACCAGCTTAGAGCTAGTAAAGCTGCGGGATTATGGTGAAGATCGGGTTTTCTAGTCAAAGCATCCATGATTTTTGCCCCATCCAGCATAGCTTTGATCTTAATGCCCTGTAGTGCTGCTGCCACTAAACCGACGGCAGATAATTCTGAGGTGCGTCCCCCTACCCAGTCTCGCATGGGAAAAGTTGCTAACCAACCTTCCCTAGAGGCGATGGTTTCTAATTTGCTTCCCTTGCCAGTAATGGCAAAAGCATGAGCAGCAAATTCCAAGTTATGGTCTTGATAGACTTTTTTTACTTCTAACATTCCATTACGGGTTTCTGGCGTACCTCCCGATTTGGAAATAACCGATACTAAAGTAGTCTTAAGTCGATCGCCAATTTGGGCAATAACTTTATCTATTCCTTGGGGATCGCTATTGTCTAAAAAGTGAATAGCTAGAGGTGCATCTAAAGGGGCTAATGCTTGAGCTACAAATTGAGGACCAAGGGCAGAGCCACCAATCCCAATAGAGAGAATATCAGTAAATTTGCCTCCACTGGGGGGATGAATTTCTCCACTGTGAACTTTCTTAGTAAAATTGATAATACTCTGTTGCGTCTCGATAATATCTTGCTTGAGTTCTGGGGTGGGTGCTAAATCAGGGTCTCGCAGCCAATAATGCCCTACCATACGTTCTTCATCGGGATTGGCGACTGCTCCTGCCTCTAAAGCTTCTATATCTTTAAATGCTCGCTCGAACTTTGGTTTCATCTTAGTTACAAAAGCATCATCAAAGCTCATTCTGCTAATATCTAAGTAGAAACCTAATTCTCGATCGTAGTAAAGCCAGTCTTGATACCGTTGCCAAAGTTCAGAGGTATTCATAAGTTGAGTCTATGGTCTAAGGATAAAATCTATCTGTCAGTCTAATTGACGTTACCGTTCGTCTTAATCAGCTTTTAGTTTTTTTTAGTTGCTTACTTTTGCAGTATAAGATTCTTAACTATCTCAAACAGTTACTAAACTTACCGAAGAAGGGTTAACCAGCTTGAATAGACGGGCTGCTTTTTTGTGAGCGTAAGTCCCATAATTTTAGGCTCGCTCCATTATCTGTAGATAGTATTAAGGAGACTATGTAATATCCCATGTCTTTAATGAGAGAACTCGTCTGTGAACGAATAAACTCTCAAATTATATTTTTGATAATTTTTGTGACCAACTCAAAACTGTATTTTTGAGTAGCATTGCCACAGTCATGGGTCCAATTCCCCCAGGCACAGGAGTAATATAGCTTGCTACTGCTGCTACGGAGTCAAAAGCTACATCTCCTACTAGACGAGAGTTTCCTTGACTATCTTCTATCCGATTAATACCTACATCGATCACTACCGCGTCAGGTTTCACCATTTCTGCGGTGATTAGTTCTGGTTTACCTACGGCTGCTACCAAAATATCGGCATCTCGACAGACGGCAGCTAAGTCTTGAGTTCGAGAATGAGCAATCGTCACTGTAGCATTTTGCTCTAAAAGCATTAGTGCTAAAGGTTTACCAACTAAAATACTCCGTCCTACGACTACGGCTTTTTTGCCTGATAGGGGAATCTGATATTCTTGTAATAATTCCATTACTCCTGCGGGAGTACAGCTACGTAAACCTACTTCGGCACGTACTAATTTACCCAAATTAACAGGATGCAGTCCATCAGCATCCTTGATTGGATCGATTTGGTGTAACAAAGCAACAGAATCTAAGTGATTGGGTAGAGGAAGTTGCACTAAAATACCATCAACGCGATCGTCTTGATTGAGTTCGGCGATCGCTTGTTCTAGTTCGGCGGCGGAAGTATCGGCAGGAAAATGCTTACCAAAAGAAGCAATTCCTACTTTACTGCAAGCTTTTTCTTTATTTCTTACATAAACGGCACTAGCAGGATTATCTCCTACCATTAACACTGCTAGTCCTGGAGGACGACCGATCTGAGCTTGTAAGTTTTGAACTCTTACTTGCAATTGGGTGCGGATTTTTTGAGCAAGAGCTTTACCATCTAAAATTTGAGCTGTTTGCAGAGACATGAATAAAAGGAGAAGAATAAAACAGTTAAGCTGAGTAGAATAACAAATTAGTTGCTTCTATTGGCTAGGATATCTCAAGATGTTACTTTTCAAACCAAGCTTTAGCACTGTTAGCTGGAAAATATTATCTTTGAGCATTATGACTACTATCCTTATTGGTATGGGTGGTTGTCAAGAATTGATTGATGATAGTTTAGTGGCTCTAGGTAAAGAGGAACTAGCCATTACCTCTGTTACTCAGATCCAAAAGAAAAAAAGTGGCAGAAAAATCTATGTCCGGGGAAAAGTTATTCATCGATCGCCTTTTTTGGGTAGTGCTGCTTATCAACTAAAAGATGATACGGGCAATGTGTGGGTATTTACTGACAATCCTTTACCAAACCAAGGAGAAGAAGTGTTTATTAAAGGAAAAGTTCAGCAGGAAAGTTTACCCATTCAAGAACAAGAACTAGGCAGTTTTTATCTGATAGAGTTACAACAGTTAACAAATGCCAACCAAAACTAGAGTTATATTTCCTAATTATTATGCACGATCGCCATCCCTCTGAACTGACCACAAAATCCGCTCCTCCCATTCATGTAGCTATGGCAGTTCTTGAACAAGATGAAAAGTTTTTGATGCAGCTAAGAGATGATATTCCAGGAATTCTTTATCCTGGCTGTTGGGGTTTATTTGGTGGTCATCTTGAGCCTGGAGAAACCCCAGAAGCAGGACTTAAAAGAGAATTAGAGGAAGAAATTAGCTATAGCGTAATTTCCCCCATCAAACTGAATTGTTATAATGACGAAAAAGTTATTCGCCATATTTATTATGCACCACTAAAAGTATCATTAGAAGCTCTTGTTCTCAATGAAGGATGGGACTTAAGCTTAGTTAGTTTACAAGATATTCGTCGTGGTTTTTGTTATTCACAGAAGGCAGAGCAGGAAAGACCTCTAGGAGATATTCATCAACATATTTTGATGGATTTTATCGCTCAAAAAAACCAAAAAAAATTCCCAATAATCACGTAATTAGTATAATTTAGTCATTAATTTATTGGATTTTGATTACTTTAACTATCTTGAAGAAGATTTATATATTTAGCAATCTAATCAGTATAATTACTGAGGCTAAAATTAGGTAAGCTGGTATAAACACTGAAAAAGTGTCTTATCGAAATTTTCATTTACAATCAGTAGCCTAAAATGTATTAGCTATTTTTAATGATTTAAATAAATAAAAGACTTATATTATTTGAGTAAACTGCTTTTTAGTGGTAAAAATAAATCTTAATTTCCCGATCTTCTGCTCATGAATCAACCTTCAATGCCTTCTTCTAACCAGCCTACAACTAGTCGAAAATACTCACTCGTGAAGCGATTAAATCTCTCGGCAGTTACTTCGATTAAACTAATGTTGACGTTAGCAACTACCTCTTTCGTAGTTTCCTATGCAAGTCCTTCAGTTAATGCAGCTTTAGAAGATAGTCCGAAAACCGTTGTGGATGAGGTTTGGCAAATTGTCAACAATGAATTTGTTGACCATAAATTTAATCAAGTTGATTGGCAAAATAAACGGCAAGAACTATTAAGTAAAGATTACAGCGATCGCGCTGAAGCATACCAAGCAATTCGTCAGTCTCTCAAGGAATTAGGCGATCCCTATACTCGTTTTTTAGAACCAAGGGAATTTGAAGAGTTAACTAGTCAGACTTCTGGGGAGTTGTCTGGGGTTGGGATTATTTTGGCTATTGATGAGAAGACTAGCGATTTAGTAGTTGTTCAACCATTGGCTAACTCTCCTGCTGAAGAAGTAGGGATAAAAGAAGGAGATAAAATTTTACGTATCAACAATAAACCAACCTCTCTCATGAGTTTGGAACAAGCATCAGCAGAAATAAAAGGAGAAGTAGGAACAGAAGTTAGTTTGCAAATTGCTCGGCAGGGAGAAGAAAAATTTGATGTAACTATAACTAGAGCGCAAATTGAATTACCTTCGGTTGAGTACCATGTTCAAGAAGAAGATAATCTCAAAGTGGGCTATATCAAATTAGATGAATTCAGTTCTCACGCTGCCGAACAAATGAAACAAGCGATCGAAAAACTCAGCCAAGAGGAAGTTTCGGGTTTTGTGCTTGATTTGCGGAGTAACCCAGGAGGATTACTTTTCTCTAGTGTGGAAATTGCTCGTATGTGGCTCGAAAAAGGAGCTATTGTTAGTACTATAGACCGCAAGGGTGGAAAACAAAATTTTTCTGCTAATGGTACGGCATTAACCGAATTACCTTTAGCTGTCTTGGTAGATCAATATTCTGCTAGTGCTAGTGAAATCTTAGCAGGAGCTTTAAAAGAAAATAAGCGAGCTACGGTAATCGGTACTCGTACCTATGGTAAAGGAAAGGTTCAATCACTTCACTCTCTTTCTGATGGTTCTGGTTTAACCGTAACTATTGCTCAGTATTACCCTCCCAGTGGTATAGACATTAATCAGAGAGGGATTACCCCTGATATCCAGGTCGATCTGACGAAAGAAGAACAAATGAATTTCAATATTAATCCAGCTTTAGCAGGGACAAAAAATGACCCTCAATATAGAAGAGCTCTCTCTATCTTAAAAAGTAGTCCTGTAAGGCAAGTGAAACAGCCTTCTCTGTCGGTTCACTAGATTTTTGCATAAATCAGACACTCGATTGTTTTAGTTTTTAGTTTTTAGTTTTTAGTTTTAGTTATGGGATAACCACTAATCTTACAGAATCGGTAGTAACTTCTAATTGTCGATCGCCTGACCAGGTAAAATAGCGAATAGTATTACCACTAGGCATAACTAGTTGTTGGAAATCCTTGCTTTGTTCTGGATTGCGGAGGATTTTTCTGTCTAATAGTACCAGTGTATTAACTGGGAAAGAAATAATTTGGGGTCGATCGCGATGATTGGCAACTTGACTAGATAGGTGAGGTTGTTGATATTCCCTTAGATATAGAGCAACAAGACGTTTGTAGAGGGGATGAGAGAGAACCGTTGTAGTTTCAGGGTCAAAATTCTCTTTAATAAATTCGATTGGTTCAATAAATTTAGCATCAAAATTGCGTATTTCTCGCCAAGTAGGAACACCTTCAGGACCAACAAGAAAGAAGAGTCCATTAAGACTAATTATAGTAGCAGTCACTAAAGCCCATCTCTGACGTTTTCCTGGCCAGAAATGCTCGCTAAAACTCACAATTGCCAATGCACCCAGTAAAATAAATCCAGGCATAATTGTTAGGCTTTGAGCTTTACGGCGTAAATGAACTAAGAGAAAAAATAAAACTCCAGGTATTATAGAAAGAGCGATCGCTCTATGTCCCCAATTTCTGCGCCAACTTCTCAGCCAATTTGGTCTTTTTATCCCTACAACCCATAACATGGGAATTAGTCCTAATCCTACTGTCCGCAAAATCGCTTTAACTAGAAGGAATATATTATCAACAATTTTGACTAGAGAGTCTGCATCTTCTCTTTCTGTATGAAGGGGTAGCCATTGCTGTACCATCCCCCAGTAATTATCCCAACCACCAGAACTAATTATTAGAGGAGTCATCCACAAAGCGATCGCTGCTAACCCCAGAAAAACAGCAACTGCTACATGGCTTAGTTTAAAGTTACGCTCTCTAAGTCCTAAAAATACAGCCACTAGAGATAAAGGTAATAAAAAAAAGGGAGTACTCGGACGAACACCTCCAGCTAAACCCATTAATATCCCTAAACCAAATAAAGCTTTTTTTTCTCCTAAACCAGTTCGGTAGGCAGCATAGTTAATTAAGACTACCCAGGTAAACTCCAACATATGGGATAATGCCATTTCGCCATTAAACCACAGCAGGGGACTAGTTAGCATCAATAAAGAAGCTGTCCAACCCACTCTTGGATTAAACCAAGTTGTCCCAATAATATATAACATGGCAGCAGCTACCCCCGATGCTACCACATTGACCATGACTAAACTAGCAGTAGGATTATGCAGAAATAAATTAAAAAAGCGAGCAAAGCCAATAAAAATGAGGAACATGCCAGGCATTTGCGGTTGTTCTAAGCGTACATCAAAATGTTCTACTGCTAAAGCAAAATTTCCCCCATCTCCCCAGACAATCTGACTTTGAAACGGTAAGCGAGTAGCTATACCCAAACAGAAAAGAGCGATCGCTGGAATTAGCCAATGGTTAACTAGTTGAGATTGTAGGCTTTTACCAAATACTAGATTCTTGGGAGTTTTGATCATGTTGACTGATATTTAACAAACATTTTTATCTATAAGCGAGATGATACCAAGAAAAATCAGACTAAATTGGCTTGAGTGTTCTGTAATATCACGACAATATCAAAAGCGTCTCTGAAAATAAACATAAAATGAGTAATAAGTACTAATCATTATTTAGTATTACTACATGACAGTTTCTAAAGTTTGTAATAATACCGTATTTAATCAAAGAATTCTCGACCGAATCGACATCGTTGAACTCAATTAAAAGTAAATGACAAATTCAGTCAGTTATTGGCAAAATCAAATTTTAGAAATAACTCGTAATTCTAATGCTAATAGTCCGATTAGCCAAGAAATAGAAACAGCATTTCTAGAAACACCCAGACATTTATTTATTAGACGCTATAAATTATTAAAAGAAGAAAAATGGCATGAAGTAAATGAAAGTAATTTAGAAGAACATTTACCAATACTATATCGAAATTATTCCCTGGATTTATGGAGAGAGGATGGTGACAAAAGAGTCTCAACTATTTCTCAACCATCCTTAGTTTTATATATGTTGAACTTGTTGAAGCTAGAACCAGGACACAAAGTACTGGAATTGGGTGCTGGAAGTGGCTGGAATGCTGCTTTGATGGGGCATATTGTTGGCGCAGAAGGTCATGTCTACAGTATGGAAATTATTCCTGAAGTAGCGAAAATGGCAACAGAAAACATCGATCGATTTGGTGTAAATAATGTCAGTATTATCGAAGGAGATGCTGGAGATGGTTACGAAGCAGAAAGTCCTTTCGATCGCATTATTTTTACGGCTGGTACTTTCGATCTTCCCCGTAATTTGTATCATCAACTCAAAGAAGACGGATTATTACTAGTTGTTATCAAAAACGAAGGTGGTGGAGACAACCTGTTTTTGTTGCAAAAGAAAGATAAATATTTTGAATCCCTCGATTCATCGCCTTGTGGATTTGTGGATGTGACTGGTAAATATAGTCTCGATCGCTTCGATCCCATCTATTTAGAAGATTTACCAGAATGGAATGAATTACAAACTCAAGAAATATCTAGAACGTCTTTTTGGTGGGGTTATAAAAAGGTTGACATCATCTGGCGTACTATGCCGATTCGTTTCTTTCTCAGCATTAGCGAACCCTTGTTTCAAACATTTAAATCGGCAAAAACAGACTCTAAGGACAAAAACTTTTTTGGAATTTGGGATAAAGAAAACACATCTTTAGCGATCGCGAAAGATAATCAAATTATCACTTATGGCAATCCTCAAGCAAGAGAACGTTTGTCGAAGGATATTCACTCTTGGGTAGATTTAGGAATGCCTGGTGCTACTTGTTTCAAACTACAAATTTATCCAATCGATCTTCCCGTTAACTTCAAAGGCGATCGATGGATTGTTAAACGTCAAGAGTCTCAATTTGTTTGGCAACTGGATCTAAGTACAGAATAAAAATTTTAAGGAGAAAAGAAATTCATGAATTTATTTCCTCTAAACTTAAATCAATCTGATAAATAATCCAATCTCCCTGTTGTGCGATCACCTTGCCATCTAAATTAGGATGCCAATCAAGACGAGTAAGAATATGAGTTGCCTTAAATTGTTTAGCAATGGCAATTATTTCCGAATTATTATACTCACCATAAAAACTATCGAGAGCATATTTATCAAAACTACGATCGCCCAAAATAGTTTCTAATCGATTTTTCCAGATATTAATTCCTGCATCAGTAAAGGGAAAACTTTTAAAAGTAAAAGCAACGGATCTTTGAGAATAAAAGCGAAACCTTTCATCTAAAGGCGGTACTAATACTACAGCATCTTCTGAACTTAACTGCTGAAATTTTTGGGCTAAAAATAGCACATCCTCGTCAGCGATCGCGTCGATTCTAATTCTCGATCGCCAGAAGCTTGATAAATTTGGAGGTAGAATTTTCAGTACACTTAGACTGAAATAAGTAGTTAGAATTGTAGCTAAGCTAAAAGTAATAATTCTTTTTTGTTTGCTGCTAAAGATAAATTTATCTAGTAATAAAGGAAAGGCGATCGCCGTCAACAAAAATAAGTCATAGTGCTGGTACAAAACCATAAACAGGACAAATAAAAATATCGATATTCCTTTTGTTCTTTTAGCAATTGCGTTATTTTTCTCTAAGTTTAACCAGAGTAGGAAAAATAAATCGACAATAATACCATCGGGAAAAAAAGCGATCGCCATACTCACAAATAAAGTACCAATAGCTAATAATCTTATCCAAGGTTTACTAGCAATATCTAAGATGTATTTTGGTTGATAATAGCCAACTAATGTCAGAATAATGATACTTGACAAACCAATAGTTAAATCAAGCAAATCATTAGTAAACATAAAAACTAAAGAAATTGCTCCCCAGGAGAAAATTACCAAACTAGTAGGAGATAGAGCGAGTTTTTTTTCGTAAGATTCTGTTTCCCTAACTTGATTAGCAAATGCATACTCACGGCGACGATCTAACCATAAACTAACTCCTAAAATTAGTAACAATACTCCTGCACCTCGTAAAATAGGAGTAATAATTAACAAAAAAGCAACAGGGATATTGCCTTTACTATACTCTTCATTTACTAGTACTACAATAGCAATCAAAATCATTAACTGAGCAAAAGGAGTTGTTCTAGCAAACTGTAATTTAGCAATAAAATTTAGAGGATAAACTTCAACAAAAACGTAATTAATAACTAGCAAAAAACAAGAAACTAAAATAACTATTGCCAATTGTAATTTTACTTCCTGCTTTAAAGATTTAGAGTTTTTAATACAGAGTAAGCCACCAACAGTAAAAAGAATAAAATTCAACCATCCTCGTGAACCTGTTAACCCAAAACCAGAAAAAATTAAATGATGAGGATGACGGATATATCCATAGAGATAAACAAACTCTTCATTACTTATCGTTCCGCTATTAGTATTACCGATTAATAGCATAGGAACATAGACTAAACTGGCACATATTCCCAAGGCAAAAAACGAAAAAAATATTTGCTTAAAACTTTTATTTTTTATCCCCGATATCAATAAAGGGATAGCCATCAAAATTCCTGGTAAAGCACCCACTAAAAATTGTAATAAGCAGGTTAAGCCAAAAAAGAAATAACCTAAAATCCATTTTTGACGGAAACAAAAATAAAATCCCCAAACAACTAAACCCATTGCTAAAGTAGCAGGTAGAGGATCGGTACGAAAAAGATCGGCATGACCAATTCTGCCATTTAATGTGGCAGCAAAACCTAAAAAAGTAAAAACTGTAGCAGATAATCTAGATTGATTAAATATTTTACCAATATTATATAAACCGATTAAAAACGACCCAAAAGCAATAACATATAATCCAAAACAAACCCAAGGCAAACTAAACCCTAATTTAACTCCCCAATAAATCAAATAATAATAGTAATATCTAGGGGTAAATTGGGTCATTTCCTGAAGGTAAAAATCATTGTTATATAATTCAGGATTAAGTAAAGAAATGATGGCAGGAACTTGATTGTAAATATTACTAGAAGCTAATTTGTAGCCATAAGCGAGTAAAGAAGCAATAATTACTGTAATGTAGGTAGCTAAACTAAAAAATGGCTGTTTTCGGAGATTTGATGCAGAGAAAATCATACTCAAATAATTTTTGTCTAGATTTATAGTAATACCAAATCCCGATGGCGCAAAATATTTCTCGATAAAACCATTAAAACCGATAGAGACCTTCCCTAGAAGGTCTCTACGTATTCGTAATAAACTAGTTATCTGTAAGGACGAATAACTATTCGCCCCCAGAAATCCTTTAACTACTCACTACAGTTTGCTTATTTCCTGATTCTTGCAGGGCAGCATATAGACGATTTAATGCTTTAATATAGGCACGGGCAGAAGCAACAATGATATCGGTATTGGCTGCACGACCAGAATAAACTTTATCGTTATGGCGCAGACGAATAGTTACTTCCCCAATAGCGTCAATTCCTGCGGTGACAGATTGCACAGAAAATTCAATTAATTCATTAGGTACATTGACCACACGATTAATTGCTTTATACACTGCATCTACAGGACCTGTACCGATCGCTGCATCAGTTAACTCTTCTCCTTCAGGATTGCGAATACTTACTGTTGCTGTGGGACTAGAATTATCACCACAAGAAACTTGTACCAATTCTAAACGGAATAGTTCGGGTGGTTGACGAATTTCATCATTAACAATTGCCTCAATATCCCAGTCACTAATTTCTTTTTTCTTATCAGCAACATCTTTAAAGCGCACAAAAGCTTTATTGAGATCAGCTTCAGACAACTCAAATCCCAATTCTCTTAAACGGGTGCGGAAAGCATTACGACCAGAATGTTTGCCCAAAATAATTTGATTATCGGTTAAGCCGATCGATTGGGCATCCATAATTTCGTAGGTAAGCTTATTTTTAAGCACTCCATCTTGGTGAATTCCAGATTCATGAGCAAAAGCATTGCTACCTACAATCGCCTTATTAGGTTGTACCATGACCCCTGTAAGGTTAGAAACCAAACGGGAAGTTTTATAAATTTGTTGGGTATCTATATTAGTAAGGGGTTCGGTTGATTCTGTTGGTCTACCTAAAAAGGGATTAAAATACTGACGACGGACATGAAGTGCCATGACCAATTCTTCTAATGCTGCATTCCCAGCCCTTTCGCCAATACCATTAATAGTACACTCTAATTGTCTGGCTCCATTTTTGACAGCTTCTAAGAAGTTGGCTACTGCTAATCCGAGGTCATTATGACCATGAACAGAAATAATGGCTCGATCTATATTGGGTACGTTTTCTTTAATACCTTTAATTAATGCCCCAAATTCACTAGGAGTGGTATAACCAACAGTATCAGGAATATTAATAGTAGTTGCCCCAGCAGCGATCGCTGCTTCTAGGACTTGATATAGATATTCTGAATCAGTCCTCACTGCGTCCATAGGGGAAAATTCTACATCTTCCATAAACGATTTAGCATAAGCAACCATTTCTTGAGCGATCGCTAATACTTCAGCACGAGATTTTTTTAATTGATATTTTAGGTGAATATCTGAGGTAGAAATAAAAGTATGAATTCTGGCTTTAGCTGCTGGTTTGAGAGCTTCTGCTGCACTTTTAATATCTGCTTTGATTGCTCTTGCTAAACTACAGATAATTGGCCCGTCTTCTGTGCCTACGGTTTGAGCAACTTTCTGTACTGCTTCAAAATCTCCAGGACTCGCAAAGGCAAAACCTGCCTCAATTACATCAACTCCTAATCTGGCTAGGGAACGAGCAATTTCTAGTTTTTCTTCTACATTTAGAGTTGCTCCTGGGGACTGCTCTCCATCCCTAAGAGTAGTGTCGAAGATAATGATGCGGTCTTGTGACGTGTCCATAACTCAATCTATACTTTTGCAGAGAAAATATTATTTATTGAAAATTATACGCTATTCTAATTTCTATCTTCGCCTAGATAAAACTAGTTAAAAATCACTTTTTTCAATAACAGGGCGAATATCATTTAAATCTATATATCTGTCCGTAGCATTTCTTAGTTCTCTGGCGATCATTCCTTCAGTAGAGACTACGGTAATATGAGTATTTTTAGAACGCAATAATTCAATTGCTCTTTCAAAATCACCATCTCCACTAAATAAAATAACTCGATCGTATTGGTCGACGGTATTAAACATATCGACTACAATTTCTATATCTAGATTGGCTTTTTGGGAGTAACGACCAGAGTTATCATCATAGTATTCTTTCAGGATTTTTGTTCTTACTGTATAACCTAAACTTATTAATGCATCTCTAAATCCTCTTTGATCTTGAGCATCTTTTAATCCTGTATACCAAAAGGCATTAACTAAGCTAACAGTAGGGTCTTTTGTAAAAAATTCTAATACTCTTCTAGGATCGAAAAACCAGCCATTTTTTTGCTGTGCATAAAACATATTGTTACCGTCTACAAAGATAGATAGACGGTCTCTAACACACATATTAGGACAATCCATATAAAATAATACCTAAGTATTTCTAAAATATATAAATAGTAAATTTAATAGTATAAACACCCATTATAGCAGCTTATACTGAGCATAATTCGGTCAGGAGATTAAGTAAAATTGATGATGCCAATTTCTAAAAATAGACAAAGTAAAATTTAAGTTAGACATATTTTAGATATATTATTTATAGTTTAAGCTTAAAACACAAAAAAAAAGTAAGGTATAGAATTATCTCTCCTTACTTAAACTATTAATTTAATTAGTTGATTAACAGTGATGTTATTACTGCACCTGAATTGTACCTAGTTTTGCTTGCACTTTTTCCACTACGTTATTAGGTAAAGGAATATATCCTAATTCTTCAGCAAAAGCTTGTCCATCAGTCAGAGACCAGTTAATTACGTTCTTAAAAGCATCCAACTTATCAGCGTCGTCATAGTTTCCGTAAGCTAAAATCCAGGTATAAGAAACAATGGGATAAGAATCTTCTCCTTCTGGATCGGTAACAAAAGCTCTCAGGTTTTCTGGTAAGGTTACTGCTCCTAAAGCACTAGAAGCAGAATCGCTAGAAGGAGCTATGTAGTTTCCTGATTTATTTTCTAAACTAGCGACAGAAATACCTTGCTGTTTAGCATAACCGTACTCAATATAGCCAATAGAACCTTCTGTTTGCTGAATTTGAGCAGTGATCCCCTCGTTGCCTTTTGCCCCAACACCAGTAGGCCACTCTACAGTTTTACCACTACCAACTTTTTGCTCCCATTCAGAACTGACAGCACTTAAATGGTTGGTAAATACTCCTGTTGTGCCACTACCATCAGAACGATGAACTACCGTAATCTCTTGATCGGGTAACGTAATCCCAGGATTAATTTTAGATATCGCAGGATCGTTCCATTTAGTAATTTTACCTAAGAGAATATCTACATAAACTTGGCGAGAAAGTTTTAACTCTTCTACTCCAGGCAAATTGTAAGCAAGTACTATACTTCCTGCCGTCATGGGTAGTAATACTACACCTCGATCGACCGCACTTATTTCTTCGTCTTTCATTGCTACATCGCTAGCACCAAAGTCCACAGTCTGTTGAGTAAACTGTTCTACTCCTGCGCCACTACCTACCGATTGATAAGTAACCTGTACACCAGGATTTTGTTTATTGTACTCAGAAAACCATCGCTGGTACAGGGGAGCAGGAAAACTAGCACCTGCACCAGTTAAGGATACTGATTGGCTACTTCCTGTAGAAGCAGTATCAGAGCCACCACAAGAAGCAATACTTAAAGTCAAAGCTAGCATTGGAACTAACCAGACTTGTTTTTTGGCAGAGATTATAGAATTCATATGTAACGCTAAATAGTCTCAAATAATGTAGATTCAATTACTTAAATTGCGTGTGAGGGCAAGTACTCAATTTCTAAACTATCTTAAAAGGGTTACTTAGAGATTATGATTAAGTAAAGGTTTGGTAATCAAAAGTTTAAGATGGTAACTTTTATTGATACATGGCAATATCATTGGTGACAATTAGCTATTAGCCATTAGCTATTAGCAGACAACTGATTGACAAACAGTACACCACCTTAACTTGTCACGAATGTAGCAATACCAACTTCTGTGTAATACTATCCTAAATACAAATCCTCCCTAACCATAATAGTTAAGGAGGATTTTTTTATGTTTTGATTTAGCAGTAGCTAAACAACTGAGTTAAGACTAGAATTTGAAGGTAGTACGAATCACACCTACCCAAACTGCGTCGTCATCTGTACCATCGGGGTTGATTACCACATAAGCTCCTGGAGTAATAGCAATGTTGTCATTGATGGGGAACTTGTACAAACCTTCAATGAGCCAAGGAGTTTCATCATCTCTGTCTACTCCATCTCCACCAGTTAGCTTGGGAAGCTGACCACCACCAACAGCTAAAACAGATCCTTCTCTGCCCAAATCGAGAACGGAGAAATTAGCACCCCAAGTCCAAATATCAGCATTAAGATCGTCGTCAACTGGCGCGTTAGCATCGACATAGGCACCAAAAGCACTGACAACGAATCTGTCGCGAAACGTGTAGTCACCGCCTAAACCAAAGCGGTTCGCAGTGGTAGCAAGTCCATCAAAGGGATCTTTAGCCCCACCGCTAATAGTGCTACTAGTAAGGTTAGGTCCATCTTCAATTTCACCATCTACTAGTCTTCCTGCTGTCTCGTAAGTACGAAGGTAGGTAAAGGCTAAATTCAACCTATCTTCCAAAAGACTAGCAGCGAATTGCCCCCCTACGCTGTAGGAACCATTAAATAGACCCGAACCCTCTTCAGGAGAAGAAGCATCTTCAGCGAGGTAGAGAGCATTAATGGCAAATCTTTCAGTGAGATCGAATTTAACCCCAGCACCAGCACCTTCAGGACCACGGAATACTAGAGGGTTACGACGACCAAAGCGAGACAATGCACCACTACCACTAGATTCTAGAACTGGGTTATTTACTTCAAAAATATCGTCTAAATCTAGACCAGTAGGACCAACAAAAGTAGTAACTCTTTCACCGATAGGGAACCGATACCATAAGTCAGTAACTTCGATGTTGTTATCGTTGTCAGTATCAAAACCGAGACGAGTGGAGTCAGTACCAGTTACACCATCATCAAATTGGGGTACATTACCGGCTTCTAAGCGAGTACGCAGTCTGTCTCTCCCTGTGAAGCTAGTATCGAAGTTTAAACGAACTCGATTGCTGAAAGTTGTTTGAGTATCATCATCTTCGCCGAAAGTATCAGCAACTGCGAAAATTACTTCTCCATTCAGTTTGGTAGTAGTAGAGAACTGGTGATCTTCTAAGAAAGCAGTACGACTTTCTAAGTTATCTACTCTGCCACTGAGGGTAGCGAGTTCTGCTTCAAATTCTTGAATTAGACGATTGAGAGTATCTAAATCTTCTCTGATGATCGCCTCAGAAGAAGCAATTAAACGCTCAATTTGGTTCAAACAAGCATTTAAACCAGCAGCAAACTCATAACGAGATAAGGGTCTGCTTCCTCTGTAAGTTTGATTAGGATAACCAACGATACAACCGTAACGGTCTACCAAAGAGCGCAATGCTTCGTAAGCCCAATCTGTAGGGTATACATCTCTTAATTGGTTGACATTGGTTACTTGAGATAAAGACTCAGTTTGAGTCTGGTTGCTGCCAACATTGTTGTAGCTATCAATTTGATTCAATACACCATCTACCGATTTACCAGCTTCTGCTGTTGGTGCAGCCTGAGCCAAAGCACCGTTAGCTGCTAGTAGAGATGCTCCGATAACTACTGGAGTAACTTTAATTGCACGCCAAAATAACTTAGACATAATTTAATTTTTGTCCTCACACCTTAATTAGTAACTAGATTTGAAAATCTCTAGTCTTGGAAATTTACTTCTACAGACCATAGATTATCTGAGAGCTAGTGTCAATACCTAACATATCCATTGTAATGTTTATTTAGAGAAATTATCTACATCTAAAAGATTGGTATTCCTTATCATTTGGATATTTATAGTTATTAAAAATATAGTCAAATGTTAGACCACATTTTTAACTTCGCCAGGAGTTACTCTGACAGGGCAAACTACCATAATGCCCCCTACCCCTCGCCTTGCGGTTTCTGGGGATACTTTTTGAGCTTCTTAAATTGAGAAACTTTTAAGAATGGTTTGATTTGCTCGTCAAAAGAGATGTTTATAAGGGCCCCTGACTATCAGTAAAACTGTTTAAGCGGTTGTGCCATTGAGCTAATCTCAATCATAATCCTAGAAGAAAACTGTAAAGTCCAGGTAAACAATAGATTAAGAAAAGCCAATAAACCTAGTCGCTTATCTAATAAGTAAAAGTTAACTTCGTTGTCCAGTGACTATATAGGAAACTCTTTGGGCAATGTTAGTAGCATGATCGGCCATTCTTTCTAAGTAGCGAATTGTTAAACCAAGTAATAGTAATGGTTCAACTACTCCTGGGATATTACTTTGATTAGCTAAAATTTGATAGAGATGGTCATAAGCTTCATCTACAGTATCATCTAATTTTTTGACTTTTTCCCCTGCACTGCAGTCTAAATCTGCTAAAGCAACTAAGCTGGTTGCTAACATTAGCTGGGCGTGTTCTGACATAGCCTCGATCTGATTTAAGCAATCATGAGGCTGATATTTGACTAATTTAACCGCTATTTCGGTTAAATCCTGAGCATAATCACCAATCCGTTCTAAGTCTCGGACTAGCTGCATAAAAGCACTTAATAAGCGTAAATCTTGAGCTACAGGAGCTTGAAGAGTCATGAGTGTAGCACAATCTCTTTCTATCTGGCGATAATATCGATCGATCCGCTTATCTAAGGGGATAATCTGTTGAGCAGCATCTAAATTGTGCGCAAATAAGCATTGGTGACTCATTCTAAAAGACTCTTCCACTAGAGTTCCCATCCGCAAAACGTCTTGTTGTACTCGTAAGAGAGAACGTTCAAAATGAGTCCGATCGGAATGGTTAGCTGGAGAAGATAAAGTCACTTTCTAAAAATAACGAGATTTAAAATGGTAGATTGTTATACTTGCTTAGTTATATTAATAACAATAAAAGTTTAAGATTTCGTGATGGTTTGTCTGAGTTTTAGCTAAATACTCACTTTTTTCGATTACCTGCTAAATAGCTTTTAATTTTTAATTTTTAACTGTTCTCTCAAAGGAAGTAGAATTTTTAGCCATGCTCCCTTGGTTTGAGGATGATTATTTGCTTCAATAGAACCTTGATGAGCTTCAATAATTTGTTTGGCAATCGCTAAACCTAAACCACTACCTCCATAAGAGGAACTTTTTCCTGTCTGTCCTTGCCTGGTTCTTGACTTATCTCCTCGGTATAATCGAGCGAATACGTAAGGCAAGTCGGCAGGAGCGAATCCACTTCCCGAATCGATAAAATCGATCTCTATGGTAGCGTCTTCTTCCGCAGATGTGTTGTTTTGATTTACAAGCTTAACTTCTAATAAAATTTGTTCCCCCACGGGGCTATGTTTGATACAGTTATCTAATAAGTTCAAAAATACCTGAATTAAACGCGCTCGATCCCCTTCCATATTTATTTTATCCACACCAGAATAAACTAGGGTAACTTCTTTTTTCTGGGCAATAGGTTCAAGAGTATGCCAAACAGAAAAAATTAGCGACCGCAATTCCACCACAGCATAATTGAGAGATTGATGGGGATCTGCTTGTAATTGTGCTAAATCTAACCAATCCCGCACCAAGTCAATTAGACGATTGACTTCTTGTAACATTTGCTCTACCCAGCGAAGCTCAGGATTATTGAGTCTTTTAAGTAGATTTTCGGCTACTAAAGCAATAGAAGTCAAAGGAGTTCTCAATTCGTGAGTCAGGTCGGAAAAAGCTTCCTCACGAGATTTAGATAGCTCTACCAAAGCTTGGCAATCGAGTAAAAAAACTCCTACTTGTTTCTCCGGCAAAGGAAAACCATATCCTTGCAAAGCCAAGGACTCTGTTTTTTTAGCAATGTTAACTGAGGGATTGTTTTGTGCAGTAGATGCATAGTGAGTGTAATAAAAAGTCCATTCTTGCACCTGTTTTTGTTGCGACTGGCGAGTTTTTTCAATTAAACAGTCTAATTCATAGGAGCGAACCAACTCTAAGAGTAAGCGTATCTGTTCTGGTTGCCAGCGATCGATACTTAAGAGCTTCCTTGCTTGCTGATTGCACCAAAGTAAGCGATTTTCTTCATCTATTCTTAAAAATCCAATCGGCGCTCGATCGACTAATTCTTGCCAAGTTTGCAGTTGTTGTTCGAGGTTTTGTTTTTGTTGATAAACGTAACTTAATTCTCTTTTCATTAGGGATATTGGTGGCAGAGAAGATACCCAATCACCACGAGGAGAAAAAGATTTCAAAACTAGTCGTAGTTGGCGTTTAAACTGTTGTCTTTTCCAGTAGTAAAAACCCAAACCAACAATTAAGCCTAAGGCAAAATCAACAGCAGCCATTAGTAAAATCGCTTTGCTTCAGTTGAAAATTTAGGAGGGACAAGATCGCCTTGCCCCTCCTCATGGCTAATATAGCGATAGTTTAACCAAAACGATAGCCAAAACCGCGAACTGTAATTAAATATTCTGGTTGACTGGGGTCTTTTTCTAATTTTTCTCGTAGCCAACGGATATGCACATCTACAGTTTTAGTATCACCTAAGAAATCAGGGCCCCAAACTTGTTCGATTAATTGTTCTCGTGACCACACTCGGCGAGGGTAACTCATAAATAACTCTAATAATCGAAATTCTTTGGGAGATAAATTTACTTCTTCCCCACGAACTATAACTCGGCACTCTTCGGGATATAAACTAATATCACGAAATTTTTGGACGGAAGTAGGAGATAAACTGCTGTAGCGTTGACGGCGAAGCAAAGCACGACAACGAGCTATTAATTCTCGCATACTAAAAGGCTTGGTGAGATAATCGTCTGCCCCTACTTCTAAACCCAGAACTCGATCGGTTTCACTAGCTTTAGCACTAATAGCCAGGATAGGAGTAATATTGCCTTGATAACGTAAGAGACGACAAATATCGAGTCCGTTAATTTCTGGCAACATAAGATCTAAGATAATTAGATCGGGAGTATATTCCCTACTAGCTCCCTCCGCACTTTGTAAAAGATTTAAGGCGGATCTTCCGTCAACAGCGGTATGAACCTCGTAACCTTCTTCTTCTAAAGCAACCACGATCATATCTCGAATTAAATCTTCATCTTCTACTAGAAGAAGACGATTTTTAGGAGTTAATTTAGCTTCAGAAGAACCTTGGGGAATTTCGAGCGATAGCATAAAAGAATTGATATTGTTGTCTATAAGGATACGTATACACTAAAACTGTTCTTTCATGTTGTTCATCTATTGAACAAAAATGTCTTTTGATAATAAGAAAACCTTAAGTATTCTCGCCATCAATATTACTCTTATCTTATTACAAGCCTGCGTAACGCTCTTCTTGCCAAGGTTCTCCTCTTCGATGATAACCATTGCGTTCCCAAAAACCCAATTCTTCTAGGGATAGAAATTCAATACCCTCGATCCACTTAGCACTTTTCCAAGCATAGAGGTGGGGAACTACCAAGCGCATAGGCCCTCCATGATCGGCAGGTAAGGGTTGACCATCTAAAGTATGAGCAAAAAAATTGTCTGCTTTTAAAAAATCTTCTAGAGATAAGTTGGTTGTATAGCCTCCATAGCTATGTTGCATAATGTGGGTGCAAGCTCGATCGAGTTCAACCAACTCCATAAAATCAGTTACTTTAATTCCTCTCCAGGAAACATCTAACTTGGACCAACGAGTAACACAGTGAAAATCAGCAATAAAATCGTGCTGCGGTAGGCTCATAAAATCTGACCAAGTAAAAGTTTTTTCTTGAGCTAAACCCCAAACGCGAAACTGCCATTCTTCGGTGTTAATTTCTGGTGTATCCCCATAGGTAAGTACGGGAAATCCTTTAGCTAAATATTGACCAGGAGGAACTCGATCGTTATTTTCTGGTGTTGGTTTTACAAAAAACTTACCTGCCATGTTCCTCGTCTATTGTAGTACAATTAAATTCATTGTCTAAACTTATCTTTAATGAGTCATCTAACTAAGGGGAGTCACGAAACCACCCCTATTGATGACTAAACAAGACGAGGTTACTCATCTTCATCTTCATCTTCGTCAGTAGGATAAACAAAACTATTAGAGCGTCCAGTTAAAACCGATTTACCTAAAGAAAGTGCCTTTTCCGCTTCTTTAGCTGCTTTACGTTTCCAAGTTGCTTTACGATGATCGCGTTTTGATTTTGATGTTTTCTTCTTAGGAACTGCCATGATTTACTAATAATATTTAGACAACCTTTTTATTGTAATTCCTCAAGTTGAAAAATTACAGAGTATTCATGGGAAAGATCATTGATTCGGGAATTGGTTGGAGGCGATAGGATTGTTCTAAAAATTTCTGAGAAACTATTTGTCGAAAAGTTTTAAAATCATCTTGCCAAGACTGAATTGCTTGGGCTAGTTGATTAATTTTTTGTTGTTGGTTATTGGCAACTATATTGTAGTTAAAATTACCAGAAAACAAGACGGCAAAGAGGGGATTTTGTTGAGGAGCTTGTAACGTAGCTTGACTAATACTAACGCTAAGCTGGCATTTTTCTAGCTGATAAAGAAGATTAATATTAGCTTGGATTAACCCTCGACCTATATCTTGCCAAGAACCTTGATTGAGTAAGCTTTGAGTAAAGTAGTATCTGATTGCTGCGGGATTATCAGGAATGGGAACTACTATTTTGGGATTTAAACTAAATCCTTGATATTCTGCATGGGGAAGTTTTTCTACATACTGCCTGGCTATCGGCGCGATCGATAATTCCTGTAAGGTTTTGTTGTTTAAGGATTCACTCAGACTGAGAGTCCCAGGTTGAGCAGTAATATTTACCCCATTTTGAAAATTTAACTGAGCAAGATTGGGATTAAGTATTGGTTGTTGTGCCAATTGCCAGTCTTGCGGAACAATACCACTAAATTTAAGAAAATCTTGACTCATCATAGTGGGAGTCAAATTTTTAGCTGTAATAATGATTGCTAATTCTTCTATAAATTTGATTGATGGAGTCGTTCCTCCTGCTGATGGTAAATCTGATAGTTGCATTTTGGTAAATAATACCTGAATCTTAGGGTTATATCTATAAGTTTTCCCAAAACAAAATGAAATTTGCGAATATGTAGAAAAATAAATCTAAGAGATTAATATCGAATTTACCAAAAATCTTCAACTATGGAAAGAGAAGTCTCCCAGCCTTGATCTCAAAATAACTGAGAGACTTCTTATTTTACGAAGATACTGCTACTGAAGCAGTCGATCTTTTTCTTCTTCTCGATGGCTTAATTGTTGTTGGGGATTTTTCTCCTTTTTGCAACAAGAATACAACAAGAGGGTTACTTTGCAGTTCTCGTTTGACTAATCTACGGAGGCTGGCTTCAATTTCTAGTTGAATTTCTGGCCAATTAACCTCTAATTCTCCATCATTATTGTTACTAAAATCAGCCCAGCGATCGCTCAAAGTGTTCTCAATATTTCTAACTATTAATTGTTTGAGCAGGGTAGTTTCTACTTTAGTTACTACTCCCCGTAAATGAATTTCTGGTTGAGCCATCAATTTACCTGAGCAATCAATAGCAGCAGCTACAGTAATCACACCATCTTCTGCTAGCTGCTGCCTTTCTTGCATAACAGTATGGTGAACTATCCCTGCTCTATCTACTAATTCAATGCCCGAAGGTACTTGCCCTGCAATACCAATGCTATTCTCAGTCAATTCAACGATATCACCATTGTTAATGACTACAATATTTTCTGGCGGGATACCCATACTATGTCCCATTTCTGCGTGTTTAACTAACATCCGATGTTCTCCGTGGACGGGAACAAAGAATTTAGGCTTAGTTAATGCCAGCATTAGTTTATGATCTTCTCTCGATCCATGACCAGAAACATGAATACCGTGTTGACGACCATAGATTACTTTTGCTCCTTGCATCATCAGGCGATCGATGGTGTTAACTACAGCAATAGTATTACCAGGAATTGGATTAGCAGAGAAAACAATAGTGTCTCCTTGTTTGACTCTGATATGTCTGTGTTCTTTTTTGGAGATGCGAGTCATGGCTGCTAATGGCTCTCCTTGAGAACCAGTAGTCAAAATCAAGAGTTTTTCGTCTGGTAAACGATTGAGAGATCTAAAGGGTTCAAATAAATCATCTGGACATTTGATGTAACCTAGATTACGGGCATGAGCAATGACATTTAACATCGATCGCCCGACAACTACTACTTTGCGGTTGTGTTTTTGTGCCAACTGGAGAATTATGTTGACTCGATGTACTGAAGAGGCAAAAGTTGTTACCATCAATCGCCCTTCTGCTTGAGCAAAAACACGGTCTAAGTTGGGATACACAGATTGTTCTGAAGGGGTATGTCCTGGTACTTCTGCGTTAGTAGAATCGCTCAATAAACAAAGAACACCTTTTTCTCCATGTTCGGCTAGTTTTTGCAAGTCATAGTGTTCTCCATCTACAGGGGTATGATCGATTTTAAAGTCTCCTGTATGAATCACTACTCCTAATGGAGTATGAATAGCAACACTAAAACTATCTGCGATCGAATGAGTATTGCGAATAAACTCTACTACAAAGAATTTACCAATCCGCACCATATCACGGGGAGCTACACTGTTAAGCTTGGTGTGTTCTAAAACTCCTGCTTCTTCTAACTTATCTCGCAATAAAGCCATGGCTAAACGAGGACCATGGATTATTGGAATATCAAATTCTTTGAGATGATAAGAGATACCTCCAATATGATCTTCATGACCATGGGTAACAATCATGCCTTTAATTTTGTGACGATTTTCTCTTAAATAGGTAACATCGGGTAAGACTATATTAATTCCATGCATTTCATCGGTAGGAAAACCCAAACCAGCATCTAGCAGAATAATTTCGTCTTCGTACTCAAAGGCACAAGTGTTCTTGCCAATTTCATGTAATCCACCTAAGGGAATAATTTTCAGAGATGATTTGCTTCCATTTTTATTCATTATGTTTCCTTGGTTTTAGGTTGTACTTTATGTGAAAAAAACTGTTAATTTTTAAACAAGCTTCAAGCTATTTTTCCTGGTACTTAACCTGAAGTTTTTATCTAGTTTAAAAAAATTTTTTATCAATATTTATCGAAAATATTTTAAACTATAAAAACTCTATTTGAGTTGTAAATCCTCGTATATTTCTCGCAGTTATTGATTATTATTTTGGTGCTTATTCGTTTTTAATGATGGTTTCAGGTTACTCTCTAAGTCGGCATTTTTTGATTTAAAGATTCTTCCCTATAACTTGAAAATAACCTGATTATACCCAGCAACATTCATCGTTACTAGCTTATTTCACCAAATCAATAATATTTATTCTAATAATTTTTTTTTTAAATTTACTCCCTTGACTTATTTTTTTATACCTTAATTGAGCTTGATTAATCAATATAAAATTAAAGCAAATCTAATTCTTTTAAAACTTTCTTTAAATCTTCGACTAAGTTCAATTGTAACTCGCCCAGAGGAGACCGCAAACTACCTACATTCCATCCTTGCAAATTCAGTGCTTTCTTAACAGGAATTGGGTTAGTGGTGGCAAATAAAGCTTTAAATAAAGGCAAAAGTTTTATTTGCATTGCTTGAGCAATCTGATTGTTGCCTTGATTGTAGGCCGTAATCATTTCTTGCATTTGCTTGCCGACTAGATGACTGGCAACACTGACAACCCCGACTCCTCCTACAGTTAACATCGGCAGAGTCAAAACATCTTCTCCTGAATAAATCGCAAAAGATGGGGGGGTAAGACAGCGAATCTGACAAGCCTGCTCTAAATCTCCACTAGCTTCTTTAATAGCGATAATATTAGCTATTTTTGCTAGTTTAGCTACTGTTTCTGCTTCTAAGTTACGACTAGTACGGCTAGGTACATTATAAAGCATTATGGGTAGATCTGGGCAAGCTTTGGCGATCGCACTGAAGTGAGCATACAATCCTGATTGGGGTGGTTTATTGTAGTAAGGAACTACTTGTAAAGAACCATCTAAGCCCAATTTGGCTGCTTTTTGAGTAGCGGAGATCGCTTCTGAGGTTGAATTTGAGCCTGTTCCAGCTATGATCTTCGCTTTATTCCCTACAGCTTTTTGTACGACTTGAAACAACTCATATTCTTCTTGCCAACTTAAGGTTGGTGACTCTCCCGTAGTACCACAAATTACCAAACTATCATTGCCATTGTCTACCAAGTGAGCAGCTAACTTTTCGGCAACTTGATAATTAACACTGCCATCTGCTGCAAAAGGCGTCACCATAGCAGCTATTACTCTGCCAAAAGGTTCATTCATTAGTTGTTAGTTGTTAGTGATTAGTTATTTAGTTACTAAGATGTGATGTCTGGAAAGTGAGCAGATCCATTTATTTCCAGCTATTAAACAACCGCTACTGGTGAAGTTGTGGGTTTAATTAAGTTTTTTGTCAGCAACAATTCAGCAATTTGGATTGCATTTAAAGCTGCGCCCTTGCGAATTTGATCCCCACATAACCACAACTCTAAGCTACAAGGATGGGAAAGGTCTTGGCGAATACGACCTACTAATACTTCATCTTGGTTAGTAGCGTCTACAGGCATGGGGAAATAATTTGCTTGCCAATCTTCTACTAATTTTATTCCATCAGTATTAGATAGGAGTTCTCTTGCTTGCTCCAAGGAAAAGGGTTGCTCAAATTCTAAATTGACAGCTTCAGAGTGCGCTCTTAATACTGGCACCCGCACGCAAGTTGCACTAATTCTTAACTTTGGTGCAGCAAATATTTTACGAGTTTCGTTAACCATTTTCATCTCTTCCTCGCAATATCCTTGGGAGTTGAGGGGAGAATTATGGGGAAACAAGTTAAAAGCTAAAGGATAGGGAAATATTTCGGCGGTTGGAGTTTGACTGTTTAAAATAGCTTGAGCTTGAGTTTTTACCTCTTCCATAGCTCTTGCCCCTGCCCCAGAAGCAGATTGATAGGTAGAGACTACTATGCGCTTGATTGGTTGTACTCGATGAAGGGGATAAACTGCCATGCCCATTAAAATCGTAGTGCAGTTAGGGTTAGCAATAATTCCTTGATGTTTAGCTGCTGCTTCTGGATTAATTTCGGGAACTATCAAGGGGACATCTGAGTGCATCCGAAAAGCACTAGAATTATCAATGAATACTGCCCCTGCTGCTACAGCTTTGCTTGCCCAAGCTTTAGACGTAGACCCCCCCGCAGAAGCCAAAACTAAGTCTATGCCCTTAAAAGATTTTTCCTCTACTGATTCTACCGTTAATTCTTCTCCCCCAAAGTGAATCTTGCTACCAGCAGAACGAGGGGAAGCCAACAGTTTGAGACCCCTAATCGGAAAATTTCGTTCTGCCAATAACTTGAGCAGTTCTTGCCCTACAGCCCCTGTTGCTCCTAAGATTGCGACATTTATTTTAGCTGACAAAGATTTTAACCTCCCATACTCAAAAATAATGTTAGTTCAAATGTTTTGATTTATATCTTTTTTAATATTTGACAAAGAGTAATGCTGATTTTATCTAAAGGATAACTAATAAATAATAAATTAATATTTGTTAATACTAGCAGATAGTTTGGAGGTTATACATTTTTATTTTACAGTCCGCAACAGTCTCTCGATCGAGATTACTCCATCTTTAATGAAGCAGAAGGACAACAATGAAAAAAAAAATAAAAAAATAGTGAGAGAATTTAATAAAGATATTGTTATTTTGTGTTTGAATAAAATAATTAATGGGCTAGTGTAGTTTAAAGTAAGCGAGTATTCAGCTAGAATCAAAGATCGTTAGTGGGAATATTTACCCCAAAAAGCTAACATAATAAAAGCTAAAAGCTTCAGCAAGATAACTATTAAACCCAACTAGTCAAAATCATAGAACTATAAGATGAAAGTTACCCAGGAAAAACTTCCTGATAGCCAAATCGGCTTAGAGATAGAAATTTCTAGTGAAACTTCCCAAAAAACCTACGAAAAAGTAGTACAAAACCTAACCCGCTCGACTAATATTCCTGGGTTTCGTAAAGGTAAAGTACCCAGACAAGTATTACTACAACGTTTAGGTAGTCAGAGAATTAAGGCAGCAGCTTTAGAAGAAATAATTCAAGACAGCTTAAAAGAAGCGATCGACCAAGAATCGATCGAGTCTTTAGGCAATTATCAACTTCGTTCTAATTTTGATGAATTAGTTCAGCAGTATAAACCAGGGGAAACGCTCACTTTTTCCGCAGCAATAGACGTTCCTCCTTCAGCAGAATTAGGAGATTATCAGAATCTGAAGGTTAAAGCAGAAGAATCTGTTTATGACCCGCAGCAAGTAGACGATTTTTTGGAACAGCGTCGTGCTGAGCAAGCGGATTTAATGCCTGTAGAAGACCGTCCTGCCGAAATGGGAGATGTGGCAATCATTGACTTTGCTGGCAAACTAACCGCAGAAGGAGAAGCAGGAGAAGAAATTGAAGGGGGTAGTGCTACTAACTTCCAAGTAGAACTAGTTGAAGGTAAATTAATTGAAGGTATGGTGGAAGGGGTAGTAGGAATGAAGCCAGAAGAGACGAAAGAAGTCTCTGTTACTTTCCCCGAAGACTATGCTAAAGAAGATTTAGCTGGCAAACCAGCGGTTTTTAGTATCACCCTCAAAGAATTAAAAGCCAAAGATTTACCAGATTTAGATGATGATTTTGCTGCGGAGAACAGTGAATTTGAAACTATGGCGGAGTTACGCCAATCTTTAGAAGAGCAATTTCAAGAAAAAGCAGCCACAGAGACTAAAAATAATATCAATGAAGCAATTACCACCTTGCTCTTAGAACAAAGTACTGTTGATATACCAGAAACTCTGATTCAGGAAGAAGTAACACAAGTATTAACTCAAACCTTGATGCAGATGCAGCAAATGGGGATAGATGTCAAACAACTATTTAACGCTGATACAGTTCCCAAAATGCGTGAAAATGCTCGACCTGAAGCCATAGAAAACCTTAAAAAATCTTTAATTATTGCTGAAATTGGTAAACGGGAATCTCTTCAGGCAAATGAGGCAGAAATTACTCAGAAAATGCAAGAAGTTCAGGAGCAGTTAGCCGATCGAGAAATAGACCAAGCCAAACTGAGAGAAATGGTTATTCAAGATTTAAACCAAGAAAAAACTTTTGATTGGTTGAGAGAAAAAGCAGAAGTAGAATTAGTTCCTCAGGGTACATTAACAGAATCTCCAGCAGAAGACAGTACCCCAGAAGAAAGTAGCGAATCTGACTCTAGTAACGAATAGAATAAAGAGAAAGGAAAGGGAAAAAACATCATTTTCCTTTTCTGTTTATCCCTTAACTTGGCTGAAGTTTGACCAGAATTTGGGAAAAATAGAGTGATTAATTTATCTTTTGATTGCTGCATCTAGTTGAAGAGTTAAGGCATAATATTCAACAGAAGGAAAGCCTAAGCTTAAGAAAAGTAAAGGAAAATTACCTAAAAAGTTAGTTAATTAAGATACTGTTAGCAAAACTATATGCTGGAATCGCGATCGCCTTATAATCACCTAAGTAGCCGAAATACTCTAGAAGTATTTTCTCTCAGTAACGTAGTACCGATGGTAGTAGAGCAATCTGGCGTCGGCGAGAGGGCTTTTGATATCTATTCGCGACTACTGCGGGAAAGAATTGTTTTTTTGGGTACACCTATTGATGACAAGGTAGCTGATTCGATTGTGGCTCAGTTACTCTATCTAGAAGCAGAAGACCCCGAAAAAGACATTCAAATTTATGTTAATTCTCCAGGTGGCTCAGTTTATGCAGGAATGGCAATTTACGATACCATGCAGCAAATTCAGCCAGATATAGTCACCATTTGTTATGGTATTGCTGCTAGTATGGGTGCGTTTTTGCTTTCTGGTGGAACAAAAGGTAAGCGGATGGCTTTACCTAGTTCGAGAATTATGATTCATCAACCTTTAGGAGGAGCGCAAGGACAAGCAGTAGATATCGAAATTCAAGCTAAAGAAATCCTCTATATCAAAAAGAGACTGAATGACTTAATCGCAGAACATACAGGTCAGCCTGTTGATAAGATAGCTGCTGATACAGAGAGAGATTTTTATATGTCTTCTGAAGAAGCAAAAGAATATGGCTTAATCGACCAAGTAATAGTTAGACCAGAATTATCAGACCCCCAAATACCCGTAACATCACTCTAAGTTAAGAGGCAATCATGTCTAAATACGACTCCCATCTAAAATGTTCGTTTTGTGGTAAATCCCAAGAGCAAGTACGCAAATTAATCGCCGGTCCTGGGGTTTATATTTGTGATGAATGTGTTGAGCTATGTAACGAGATTTTGGATGAGGAGTTGATGGAAGAGGGGACACCATTATCTCCATCTACCCCTCGTCCAGAAGCCAAACCAGTCAAAAAACGCAATCGCTCTCAAAAAATATCTTTTCAAGCCATTCCTAAACCCAGAGAACTAAAACGCTATCTAGACGAACATGTTATTGGGCAGGAAGATGCGAAAAAAGTTCTTTCAGTAGCAGTATATAATCATTACAAGCGATTAAGTTTGAGTGATGAGACTAAGGGTTCTGATGGAGAAGATGATGCTGTAGAATTGCAGAAGTCCAATGTGCTATTAATTGGTCCTACGGGCTGTGGCAAAACGCTCTTAGCACAAACTCTCGCGAGAATTTTAGAAGTTCCTTTTGCTGTAGCTGATGCTACCACTCTTACTGAGGCAGGATATGTAGGAGAGGATGTAGAAAATATTCTTTTGCGCTTATTACAAGTAGCAGATTTGGATGTAGACGAAGCTCAAAGAGGAATTATCTACATTGACGAAATCGATAAAATTGCTCGTAAAAGCGAGAATCCCTCCATTACCCGTGATGTTTCGGGAGAAGGGGTACAACAGGCACTATTAAAGATGCTGGAGGGAACTGTAGCCAACGTACCGCCTCAGGGGGGAAGAAAACATCCTTATCAAGATTGCATTCAAATCGACACTAGCAATATCCTCTTTATTTGTGGTGGTGCTTTTGTCGGCTTAGATAAAGTAGTTGAACGCCGTCTGGGTAAAAAATCTATGGGTTTCGTGCAAAGCGGAGAAGTTCCTTCCAAAGAGAAACGCACTGCCGATATTCTGAGACATCTACAACCAGACGATATGGTTAAGTTTGGCATGATTCCCGAATTCGTTGGTCGTATTCCTGTGATGGCTGCCTTAGAACCTCTTGACGAAAAGACTTTGATGTCTATCCTTACTAAACCACGCAATGCCATCATTAAACAGTATCAAAAACTACTGCGGATGGATAATATTAAACTAGAATTTACGGAAGAAGCAATCAGAGCGATCGCCCAAGAAGCTTATCGACGCAAAACAGGAGCAAGAGCTTTACGGGGTATTGTCGAAGAGTTGATGTTAGAAGTAATGTACGAGTTGCCTTCTCGTAAGGATGTGCATATTTGTTCTATCACTCAAGAAATGGTGGAAAAACGTTCTACCGCAGAGTTGCTAGTTCATCCTGCTTCGATTAGAAAACCCGAATCAGCTTAATCAGTCAACAGTTAACATTTAACAGTCAACAGTGATACATTCTACAATTATGAACTAATTGTTAATTGGAGAGGAATTATTAGTTATCGAGTATTAGAGTGAATAATAAGTAGTTGATACTAGATAACTATTATGCCTTCAATTAATATCCGTGGTGTAGAACATTATTACGAGTGGATTCGCCAGTCAGCAAATTTATCCTCTAAACCTGTAATGGTGTTCGTTCATGGTTGGGGAGGTTCATGTCGGTACTGGCGTACTATTGCCGAAGCTTTAGTAGATGAGTTTGATTGTTTACTCTACGATTTAAGGGGTTTTGGGCGTTCTCTATTACCACAGAATCCTCTAAAGTTAAGCTATGAGTTAGAAGACTACGCGGAAGATTTAGCTGTACTATTAGATAGTCTGGGTTTGAAGGAAGTGTATATTCACGCCCATTCTATGGGGGCATCAGTAGCAGCTTTGTTTCTCAATCGCTACAAAGAAAGAGTAAAGCAGGGTATTTTAGTTTGTAATGGTATTTTTGAGTATGATGAAAAAGCTTTTAAGGCTTTTCACAAGTTTGGGGGTTATGTAGTTAAGCTGCGTTACGATTGGTTTTTAAAAATTCCTTTAGCAGATAGGATGTTTATGGCACGGTTTTTACATCGTCCTATTCCTGCTGAGGAACGTCGGGCATTTTTAGAAGATTATTTATTGGCAGACTATGAAGCTGCTTTGGGGACAATTTATACTTCGGTAAGTAAAAAAGCTGTGGAAGTAATGCCTGAGGAGTTTGCCAAATTGGAAGTACCAACCCTAATGATTTCTGGGGAGAAGGATATTATTATTCCTGCCAAGATGGGTAAACAAGCAGCAGAGTTAAATGAGATAATTCAGTATATAGAGATACCCCAGACTGCACATTTCCCGATGTTGGAAGATAGGGAGAGTTATTTGAATGCTGTAAGGGAATTTTTACGGGTTGGGAGTGTGGTTAGTTAATTTTAGAGCAAGATTTATTGATGGAAGAAATACTAGAATTAAAAAACTGTTTACTTCACCAAGAATACGATCGCGCTTTTTCCATAGTAGAAGATTTAGAAGCAATGGGAAGACAAGATAAGATTAATAATCTAGAATCTTTCTTGGTAATCTTGCTCATTCATCTCATTAAAATTCAAGT
>JBFRWE010000015.1:0-5088 GCA_051439345.1 Xenococcaceae cyanobacterium | reverse complement strand
CCTGATGAATTAGATTGCTAGATTATATCAATAAACACTAGAAAAATGCGGGATGTAGACATGAGTTATGTTCGGGAACTTCGATCGCTAGTTGGGCATCGTCCTCTGATTATTGCTAGTGCTGGTGTGTTAATTTTCAATGAACAGAATGATTTACTGCTTCAACATCGCCGAGATAATCAACAGTGGGGACTAATTGGTGGCAGTATGGAAATTGGAGAGTCTTTGGAGGAGACGGCTAGGCGTGAAGTTTTTGAAGAGACGGGCTTAGAACTAGATGAGTTAAATTGGTTTGGTTTATTTTCAGGAAAAGAGCTTATTTATCAAATCCCTAATGGAGATGTCGTTGTTAACGTAACTGCTGTTTATACCTCACGAAAATTTAAAGGAAAACTCAAGGTAGACGATCAAGAAGGGTATGAAGTGCGGTTTTTTAATTTAAATGAACTACCTTCAGAAATTTCTCCACCAGATCGACCAGTTATCGATCGGTATTTGCGTAGTTTAGAAAATAGTAATATATAGAAAAGTTTAACAAAAAAATCGATTTACTAACCTTTTGTTTATCTCTATATTACAAAATATAATAATAAGATATAAATCGCAATAGAAAAAATTAAGAAATTAGCTCAATTTGCTGAAACCATTCAGAACCACAGTCTAACCTAGAAATTAAATAGGGATTTGTAGAATTTCTCAATTCTGAACTCCTGAACTTCAGTAACTTCTGAATTCTTCTTATGTTATTTAATTCGGCTAATCTCTCTTATTGGATATTACTAGGGATAGGAATCTTACTATTTTTACTGGTTATCGTTTCTGGTGGAGGAGATGACGATTTTGATATAGATGCAGATGCAGATGTAGATGTAGACGCAGACATTGACACTGATGGAGACTTTGGCACAGGACAAATTTTAGGTTGGCTAGGTTTAGGCAAAGCACCTCTAGTTTTACTACTCGCGATCGATCTAAGTACTTGGGGTATTACTGGTTGGTTTCTCAACGTAATTATTGGCAGTGTTATTGGTTATATTCCTCTACAGTTTTTTGGCTTAGGTGGAATAATTTTAATTACTTCTTTCAGTTTTAGTTTATTTTTAGGGAGTTTAATTGCTCGCCCTTTAGGTAAAATTTTTGCTTCTTTTGGTGAAGATACTAGTAGCGATCGTTTGCTTGGTTGTGTAGGTGCTGTTGTTTCTAAAAAGATACCTTATTTAACAGAAGGAAAAATCGGTCAAGTAGATGTAAGAGATAGTGCTGGTAATTTAGTTTCTCTTTCTGTTAGTTTACCTTCTTGGGCGAAAAAAATCCCCTTAAGAGGAGAAAAAGTTTTAATCATTGAAAAAGGAGATAATGCTTATCTAGCTATTGCCAAAGATAGTTCTGATGAAGATAAATGGTTGAATCAATAGGATATTTGTTTTTTGTTCTTTATCATTTGTTTTTCTTCATTCGTCCTTTGTCCATAGTATTAACAGCCAATGAATAACTAATAACTATTGAGGTCATAACTAATAACTATTGAGGTAATAATATTTATGCTATTTGAACTTATTTTTATTCAACACATTTTTAATGTTATCTTACCAGAAGAAATATCCACAAATAATTTCAAGCAAGATGTTAATTTTTCAGTCAATAATCAGCAAGATATGAATGTTATAGCGCAAATAGATCCAAATATTCCTGTCAAAATTAATTTTTCTCAACTAGGAGGAATAGGAAGTATAGGAGTTTTTGGTGGCCTCATTGCTGGATTAGTTGTCTTACTTTTAATTAGTATTTGGGCATATACCAGAGTTTATGTCATCACTCCTAATAATGAAGCATTTGTGCGGACTGGTGGCGTATTTATTAAACAGAAAAAAGTAGTTCTTAATGGTGGTTGTGTTGTTTTACCTGGTTTCCATGAATTAACCCGTGTGCCTCTAAGAGAAATCTCCATTGATGTAGAGAGAACTGGTAATCTGGCTGTGCGTACTCAAGATTATTTACGAGCTAATATGCGAGTGACTTTTTATGTGTGTATTAATGCTAATGATGAAGATGTTTTAGTATCCGCAGCTAGATTATCTAAACAAGGTAGAATTTCGGAAAGTGATATTAAAGAAGCTCTAGAAAAAAGAGCCGATGATGCAATTAGGGCAGCAGCAAAAAGGAAAAGTATTGCGGAAATTGACTCCGATAAATTAGGTTTTGCTGATGAAGTACTTAATTTAATTCAACAAGATTTGAAGAAAGTAGGTTTGACTCTAAATAATATTGCTATCTCAGAAATTGAAGAGAGCGATACTTATGATGAAAATAATTTCTTTGATGCTCAAGGAGTTAAACTAAGAACGGAAACTATTCAAAAATCAATTAAGCAAAAACTAGAAGTAGAACTAATTACGAATCGAGAAAAGAAAGAACTAGAATTAAATACCAGAATAGCGATCGAGCAACAAGAGTTAGAAGCAGAGAAACAGTCTTTAGAAATTAATAAGCAAAAAGAAGATGCTCAACTAAATCAAACAAAAGAAATAGAATTTCTCAAAGCAAAAACTGAAAGAGAAGTCCAAGAGTCAAAAGACCAAGAATTAGCTAAAATAGAACGCAATAAAATCTTACAAGAAAAAGCGATCGAAGAAGAAAAAATTCAACAGCAACTCTCGCTCCAAAATCAACAAATTGAAGCCAATATCGCTCTAGAAGAAAAAAATAAACAACTAAAAGTAGCCCAAAGTTTGCAAAAACAAGAATCAGAAGTAGCCGAAATCAATCGTCAAAAAACTATAGATGCGTCACAGCTTAAAGCTAAGGTAGAATTAGCTCAAGCAGAACAAGAATCAAAAATTGCTCAACAAGAAGCAGCAGTAGCGATCGCCGAAAAAGAAAAAGAACGTTTCCACGCCGAAGCTGAAAAAGCCCAAGCAGAAGCAGCAGTTGTTACTGCCACCCAAATCGAACAAGCGCAAAGAGAACAACGTCTTGCTACTATTGAAGCTGAACAAGAAGCAGCTAAAAGGAGAATTAGCGATGAAAATGTGGTTGAATTAGAAGCATTTCGCCGTAAACGTCAAGCAGAAATCGCTCGTCAAGCAGCAGAATTAGAAGCAGAATCAATCCGTACCCTAGCTCAAGCCAACCAGTACAAAGCCTTGGCTGAAGCCGAAGGTAAAAAAGCTCTGATTGAGGCGGAAAATGTCCTTAGCGATGCCAATCGGACTGCGGAGATCGTAAAAACCCTTTGGCCAGATTTAGCTAGCCAATTGCCCGAAATTATGAAAGCGATCGCTCCTCAACCAGGAGTACTAGGAGATGCCCGTATTTATGCTTTTCCTGGAGCTAATAGTAATAATGGCAATGGTTCTGGAATAGATGATATTAATAAGTTACTACTTTCTACTAGTGGTTTATCGCTGATTAATACCTTACTAGATGAAGGTAAATTAGCTGCTTTACTCACTGCTCTCAAACAGTTGCTTAATTCTAGTAATGATAGTCGATCGAACCAAACTGTAATAAATTCTGAGCCACCACAATCTTTTCCTAAGGAAGACTAATAGCTATAGGATGAAGATTGTATCAATATCTTTAGTTATAAGACACTATCGACTAAATTATTGAAAGCTAACTCACCTTGCTCTTGAGAACTGATTGTTGAATCAAAATAATCTAGCCATTCTCCCCCGAAATTTTCTCCAGAAGAACCACCATAAATATCTATGCTTTCAATTTTATAGTTAAGCATAACAATATCTTCATCCTGCGCCTCCAGTGTTACCTCTGAAGGAAAATCGATCGGGGTTATATCGCTGTTATCTATTTCTGGGGAGGTAATACTGCGAGCATCAAAGTCATCATCATCCAAATCACCGACTACAATTAGCTCTTGACCTACCGCTAAGTCTAAATCTGCGTCATCTTCCAACCAATCATAGGCATCAACTAAAATTGCTCCTGTCTCATCCTGTAAAATAAATTCATCGTCAAACACATTCACGACAGTGCCAGAAATAGTTTGAATCAGATCATCTCCTGGAATTAGGTTGCTAATTGAAGTTACCATCGTCTACTTACCTCTAAAAATTATTTGTAATAACAATGGCAGAATGCCAAGATGTTTAGATAGCTTGCTATCTGCCTTAAGTTGATTCTGAAATAAATTTAGCAAAAGATTGTGACTAAAAAATGACCACAAAATTTGGTGAAGCAATCCTAATTACAGGACAAAAGTTGAAAAAAATGGCATGGAGCAAGACTAAGTTTCTTGGTGCGCGTTCCCTTGCCCCCATTCGAGGATAAACATCTCTCGCCGACGCGGTGAGTTAGTGCATACATCGGACGGGTTCTCCGACTTGAAGCAACTAATGAAGAGTAAATCAGGCAAAAGCTATCTTAAACGTTTAAGGTGAAGTTGAAAAGGTCTGCTTTAAGCTTATCTTCATTTAAATTGCATGGTTAGGGTGGCAGAGGGGCGGAGGAGCAGGGGAGAAAGGTTGATGTTTTCTGAGCAAATTGTCAATAATGTCAATTAGATGCGTATTAGCTTACCGTCTAATAATTATGGCGAACGCTCGAACTTTTATCAAAAACAAATTCACTATAGTCAGCAATAGTATCTATTCCCATACAATTAAGTAGAATTTCGGCTACTAACCAGATTACAGTTTTAGTTAATAATGTTTTCCATCTAATCTCCACTTTCCTCGACCTCTTGGATTTAAAATTCTTTGCTAAATACTTTCTTTTTCCTGATTTGTTAGTATTATGCAATTAGATTTTGGGAAGTACCAGGGGAAAAATTCAGGGGTTTTTTCAGGTATTTTGGGAATTAACGGGACTTTGACAAGTTTGAATTGAGGGTTAAATCTTCGTTCCTCTGAACTCCGAACTCCGAATTCCGAACTTTTTTAGCATCCATCAAAACAAAATTGGCAGACTCATACTCAGCTTGAGATGAATCAAGAAGCCCTCGTCAAATGCGCGAAGCGCAGGGAGTGGGGAGTGGGGGCGCGAAGGGGGCTTACATCAAGAAGATTCAACGGGACAGACCGATAACTCAACTATTCAAGCCCCCTTGCGCGGGAGTAGGGGACACCG
>JBFRWE010000014.1:0-3962 GCA_051439345.1 Xenococcaceae cyanobacterium | reverse complement strand
CATTGCCTGTAGCTTCGGCTGTGATTTGGCTATTATTACGGAGGATAATGCGATCGTCTACAATGAGGTTAATATTACCGCCCGTTTCTGCCTCAGTAGATGCGGTTAATATTCCTCCGTCGAGATTGAGAGATTCAGCAGTAATTTCTAGATTTCCTGCACTTCCTCCAAGCATAGAACTAACAGTAATTTCAGAATTATCCTGAACAGTTAACTGTTCAGTAGTAATTATCACAGAACCAGCATCTCCTCCTCTTATGCTTTTAGCACTTATCTCTCCGCCATTAGCTACCTCAACAAAATTAGCTGCAATCTCTACATTAGTATCAGTAGCGAAATCTGCTAGTACTCCTAAAGTAGTTCCTAGAGTACTATTATCGACTAAGACGCGATCGGCGTTTATGCTCAATCTGCCTGTGTCTGCTTCAGAGAAACTCAAGTTAGTGAGATATACAGAAGCACGATTGGTAAGCTCAAAAGAACCAGTAGTAATATTAATATTTCCTCTTTGATTGCCTCCTGTTATTAACCTACCGAAGATTACGCCCTTATCAACAATGATTTGATCCGAAGCGTTTATGTTGAGGATATTAATTTCGTTTTGAGGTAAGGATGTTGTTATACCCAAGGCTGATATCGTAGCAGGGACTTGAGATTCTTCATTGGAAAGATCACTAATAACTTCCAAAGAGCGAGTATTAATATCGATCGCTCTTACTTTATCTACTGCTTCTCCTCTAAGTGTTACCGAAATAATACTCTCATTAAAAAGAGCAACTCTATCTGAAGCATTAATAGTAATGATAGCCCTATCCTGTACTTGAGAGACATTTAATGTAGTGACAAAAATTCCACTTTGTTCAAACAATTCCAAATTTCTTGCATTAATAGTCAGACCACCTGTTTCCCCTGCATCATCTATTACGATGTTAGCTATACCAGTAAGAGAAACATCTGCTCGCATTACCCCATCAGGAAAACTCAAACTACCATCCTGGTCTATTTCTACTGTTCCTGCTTCTGACAATCCACCTAACTCAATTCTTGCTCCTGGCTCTACTGTCACAACGCCATCTTCTACTATGTTGATATTACCACCTACAAAAGCTAGTGTTTGATTCGACTTCACTCCGAAAACAGGCATAGCAAAACCCATCTCATCCTCAACAAGGGAACGACGATAAGTAATAGGAGCAGGATTATCTCTAAAACGCAACCCAATAGGAGCATTAATAGTCAAGATAGGATTTTGAGGATTGACAGCACTAAATTCAATCCCATCATCAAACAACAAACTATCTGCCGTACTCCCATAAAAAGAACCACCAATATCTAAGCGAGCATCACGTCCAAACAAAATACCTGCGGGATTAATTAAAAATAAATTGGCACTGTCCTGAGCGCGAATCAAACCCTCAATATTCGAGATAGAACCGCCTGTAACTCGACTAAATATATTTTCTATATTCGAGGCATTGTTAAAAAAAGCTTCGTTACCATTAAGAACTGAAAATTCTTTAAAACTATGAAAAAGATTATTTCCTTTCTCTGCACCCCCAGTAATTTCTGTGACATTTCCAGATTGATTAACTTGGGTGGGGACAGTACCATCAGGAGTAATTTGGGCTAAGACAGGATTAATAAAAACCAAAGGAGAAAGAAAAGGAATGCTAGCTTGCAAAAGCTGACTAATATCTTTATTCATTTTTATTTTGTGGTAGAAAATAAAATACAAACCACACCTCAGATTATTTGATTTATAAAGAGATTTAGCCCCCTAATTCTGGGGAAAAAATGTTCAAAAGTTGTTCAAAAGTCCCCCAACCCCTCTTTATCTCCCCTACAAGGGGAGACATCAGAAGTCTCTCCTTTCAGGAGAGATTTAGAGAGGTGGGGATTTAGGGGGCTGGATTTAACATCAAAATCAGACAGATAAGTTATAATTTTGGCTCTTAGCTATTTTTCTGCTGTTTTCTTCTGCGCTTGAGTCCTAAGTTAGCTCCAAATACTCCTAGAGCCAATAATCCCAAGTTATTATGAGGTTCATTAACCCTTGATGGTGTAAGAAATGAATCATCGAAAAGTTGAAAAGGTTCTCCATTAGAAAGCGTTCCTTCTCGCGTATCAAAATTATAGGAAAAATCTGGATTATTAGAATCGGCTAAAACTATAGCGTCTGTAATATATTCAATGTCTGATGGGAAATCTGGTTCGCCACACCTATCTGTGGCGTCCTTGCTATCAGGAGAGTCTTGAGGAACACAATTGATAATGTTAAAACCTTCAAAAGGAAATAAACCAATGTCTCCTGTCCCAGATTCAACTAAGCTAATTCCCACGACTTTATCACTAAATGCTTCCTGGTTAAATTGGGCAGAAAATCCAAAAAAATTAAAGCTTTCTTGAGTGTCAACTGTCAATCCATTCTCAAAATTAAAGTTAACAGCAAAAAGGTCGTCGTTGGGAAATAGCCTCTGAAACTCCTCAGTTGTGAAAGAAATGGAAGTAAATTCTTCTCCTGGAGGTCTTAAAGATACTAAAGGATTAAAGAAATCACCATCACACTTAGTTATGGACTTCGAACTTTCGGGTACTAGATCGGGAAAATAAGAAAAATCTGTGAATTGAACATTACAAGCAGAAACTGTAAGATTTTCATTGGGTGGAAGCAACTTGAGTGACGTATCTGGATTGGCAAATATCCCATCTCCTGTATCTGGAAATGTAGCTTTAGGATCGCTGCTAAAAGAACCAAACCAGCCTGAGTCATCATTACTAATAGGTAATACTCTTTCGCTATCGTATCTTACGGTGATTCTGCCATCAAAAAAAGTTCCTCCAGGTGGATCGAGTATCACTATAGTTCCGTCAGGAAGAGTAACTGCATGTTCACTATGAGAACTACCTGCTTGTCCTCTACCTGCTTCTGCTGATTCTGGAACTAAACCAGACAAAGCAGTTAAAAATATTGCCCCCACAACAGCAGCTTTAAAATTAATTACTTCTCTCAACTTAGTCATTTTCCATTGCTCCTAATCTACAGTTTTCTGCTAATCACTCAAGCTAACAAGATCAGTAAAATATATGGTGGTATAGGTTATATAACCGCTAAATACGAACCTAAAATGCACATTATGCCGATAAATCTCATTCAATTTAAAATCACCATCACCACATTTATCTTTATTCCGTTTCACTCTTCTTTATGCACTGAAGTAGAAAATTAATTCCCAATCCTCCCAAAGTCAATAATTCCCAAGCATTTCGCGATTTATTACCTGCTTCACTTTGAACAAATACATCATTTCACCATATTTTCTTGCTCCTACATTCACATTTTTCTACCAGCCACTTAAGCTAAAAGTAGTATTGAATTACCTCAAAAGCTTACCCTTACTAGACAATGAAGCATTGAAATTTCTCCAATAGCTATTTTTTGACAATTACGCCTTTATCGTAATACGTTGGTAATCTAAAATAAGATTACAGTGATTTTACTCGATCGAAAAACTTCTGTTGCGAAAATTTACATTTATGTTGGGATTAAATTCTTGCTTATTGGCTCTAAGATAGGTTGGAAGTGGAAAGAAATATAAACAAGCTAATTCTTATCAATTTATGCAACTAGAAGATTATTTCAACTTTCTTGAAGAGGATGATATTCGCTTAAAAGACTCTCGCATTGGCATAGAAACTATTTTGTACGAATACATTTATCACAATCTTACTCCAGAAGAAATTGCTGATATTTACCGAAGTATAAGCTTAGAACAAGTCTATGCAACAATTCTCTACTATCTTCACAATAAAAAAGCGATCGATAAATATTATGACAGACTGGTTAGAGTGGGGAAGACAACAGCGTAAGATTCAATCTCAAAACCCTCATCCTGCAATTCCTAGACTGCAAAAACTTAAAAAGCAACAAGCAGTAAATGCAGATTCATGAGTCTTAAATATTT
>JBFRWE010000013.1:0-2598 GCA_051439345.1 Xenococcaceae cyanobacterium | reverse complement strand
AATGTGCCAGGAGGAGCAACTTGGCACGATCCAGCTACAGATAATCTTACTTTCATCAATGGGGTTTTCCCTGGATTAATTGAGGAACGTACTCAGGATTATACTCGGATTTTTGATACCTTCTTAACTAGCTTAAATAGCAGCAATACCACTTCTGTTCCTGAACCTAACAGTATTCTGGGAATATTAATTACTATAGGTATAGGCGGATTAGTTAAGCTTAGACGCATTTAAACTGCATTCTTCAATTCTGGTCAAGGCAATAGGCAAGAGGGAATAGGCAACAGAGAGTAGGCAACTTAGGTGAGTCCAAGCTTAGTCAAAAAACAATGAGAAATAAAGAGAACTAATCGACCACTGACCACTAAGCCGTTATGCATTTATTTTGATTGCCGTAAAGCCTTGCTGAAAGAGATCTGGGCTGCAAAAATCCCAATTTAAATGCGTGTCAGCTTAACTACTAACTACTAACTACTAACTACCAACCCATCTTCAAATATTCATTTGGGCGATCGTCTATAAGGACTAAAACGATAAATTAAACTTACCAAAGCTATCAGTTTGCGTGTTTTTTGCAAATTAAATTGTAGTTTTTGATACCGATGATACAGATGATCGATATTTTTCTGTCTTTGTAAAATACACTGAGGGGCTGAAGACAACACTGAATGAATTCTTTGTTCGCACCTGATTAGAGTTTTAGTTTTTTTAACCAGTATTTGTCTTAACTGTAATATTTTGACAGTTAGATAAATATTGATTGAAGTAATAAATAAATTGACTATAACGACAAAAAATATCATTTTTAGTTAAAATCTATATGTTTATAAACACTTATGACAAATACTGGTAAATTATGGCCAATGCTCGTAATGTTCTTGGTACAGAACTAGAGATTTGTTGTGGTTCTCCCATGACAGGATGGCACCGCAATGGTAAATGTGAAACTGATTCTAATGATAGAGGAGTTCATATTGTCTGTGCAGAAATGACTGAAGAATTTCTGGAATTTACTAAGTCTAGGGGAAATGATTTAAGTACACCAGCACCAATGTTTAATTTTCCTGGGTTAAAATCTGGCGATCGCTGGTGTTTGTGTGTTAGTCGTTGGCAAGAAGCTTTGGAGGCAGGGGTTGCACCTCCTGTAATTCTACCAGCAACAGAAGAATCAACATTAAAGTATGTGAGTTTAGATAAGCTAAAACAAAACGCTTTAGATTTGGGGCTTTAAAACTGGCTTTGCGTTAATCCATCAATTCAAACTTGGTAGAGTAGTGGTCTGTCAATCTTGAATTAATGGGTTGAGACAAGCATTAGGAGCAGGGGAGGCAGGGGAAGATTTATCCCTCAAATCAATTTTGACAAAGAAGTAGTAGAACTTGGATTCATTAATAAAGAGCAATCATCAATTGAGAGGGAGAGGAAGTGTAGAGAGTGTAGAAAGCAATTTACCCCTTGTCTCCACTGTCTTAATTTCAGGCTTAAATGTAAAAACCCTACCCTTGTCTCCCCTTTCACCTAACCAGGGATTTTGGCATTACTGAATTGTTGTTCTAGAAGCCAGGGCAATAGACCAAGCTAGAAAGCGTTCGGTGTAATATAGAGCAAGCTGATTGCTAATCCCAGGAAAAATTGCATCAAAAGCGTGTTCGGCCCAAGGTATTTCTAGCCAAATAACACTATTATTAGTTGCTTGGAGTTTACTATATAGTTGTTTGCCAAATTTCTTCTGTACTATATGATCTCGACCTCCATAAACTAGTAAAGAAGGAGGGAGATTAGGTCTAGGGTAGTTGATAGGAGAAGCTTTATGATAAAGTTCGGGGAATTCTGTGGGTGTTCCTCCTAAAAAATCATGAAGAACAGCTTTGGTATCGATGGGGTTAGGAGAAGGTGGATCATAGTATCCTTCTATTAGGTTAACCGACCCATAGTAACTGATCACTGCTCGAAAAGGGATAGCATCTTGTTGATAAGCAGCTAAAGTAGCCAGATGACCTCCTGCCGATCGACCCATTATAGCCATTTTGTCTGGATCGACTTCTAAAGCACTGGCATTGTCTTGAATATACTGCAAGGCTGTTTGTACATCTTCAAGTTGGGCTGGAAATTTATACTTGGGTGCATGGCGATAATCAATAGCAATCACTGAGTAACCTTGGGCTGCCATATAGCAACTAAATTTTTCATAGCTACTGGGAGTTCCATTTCTCCAAGCTCCACCGTAGATTACTATCAGGGCTGGATATTTGCCTTTAGCTAGAGGTTGATAAGTATTTAGTGTAAGGTCTACTCCATCGGGACTAGCAAAAATAATCCCCCTTTGAATCCGCACTTCTGGTTGAGAAATACCTCTAAATACATCTGTAAGGATTAATGGCTGAGGGCGCATTTGAGTTTGTAAAGTTTCAGGAATATTTTGTAGATAGTCTGTTCCCAAAACTGTTTCCATCTCGGCAGCAAATTTAGCATTAGCAGCAGGTAACTGAATTAAGGGTAGTAAACTTAAAACTATACCGAGTAGACTTAAGATTAAACCCAGATTAGATAACCAGCTTTTATGAATAAGAACTGTTAGTAAAAGCGCGATCGCATTAA
>JBFRWE010000012.1:0-5020 GCA_051439345.1 Xenococcaceae cyanobacterium | reverse complement strand
AACTGCAACCAACTTCATCACCTCAATCTCAAGAAATACCAGACCGTCTCAAAGCTGCTTATCAACAGGTCAAGAAAACTCGTATTTGGGAAGATAAAAAAAAGCGCAGACAGCTTGAAACTCTGTTAAATAAACTTGAAGCTTTAATCAATCAAACTTAAAAAATCTAAAAGAGACAAGAATAATAAATGAATTAAAACGCCATAATAATTCTAGAGTTTAATCTAACAAGGGAGTCAGAGAGATATGTCAGAGACGGCAAAAATCAGAAAGCTGCTATCAGCGTGGCTCGACTATATTTACTTAGAAGATTTAAGTAATGCCAGTGTTGATGCCGTCACTCCAAAGGGACAAAACATTTGGTTTAAAGAAGTTTCTTTGATCGGAGATTATTTACTTCTGTCAAAATCTTTATTTCAAGAACTAAAAGAACAATATTTTTCAAAGGATGCTCAAAAAAAACAACAAGAAATCAAACTCGCCGTTGCTTTCCCCCAGATTTATTTGGTGCAAAAAAAACAAAGGCAGTTTCGTCCTCTTTTTACCATTGACTTATCCTCCATCTTTCAGGGAAAGTTTCGTAGTCGAGGGTGGGATTTAACTGAATTTAATTTTCAGCCCATAATTCCCAATCTAATCGAGTTATATCGACTGGACGAAGAAGAAGTAGAAAAACTCGTGACAAGAGAAGGATTAAAAGTTTTTTTAGAGACTACCTTCAAATACTCTTTTTCGACATTACAAGATTTTTTGGATTTAATTGAACTACCTTCTTCTTCCTCTTTACCTTTAAAACATTCTCCCTATCTACTGCGATTCGACTTTGTTCCTGCCAATAACAATCTCAAAAAAGACCTCAAAAAAATTAGCGACTCCAACTATTTTCCTTGGGCAGTTCCTGACCATCCAGCTTACGAATATCTGTTTGGTAAACCCCAGCTCCCTCGTCATGAAGTCTTATTTTTTGGTGCTTTTCCTACCAACCCTCCCAATAAAGCTCAAGCAACAGCTCTCAAACATCAAAGGTCAAATAACCTCACCGCAGTCATAGGACCTCCTGGGACTGGCAAAACTACTTTACTGTTACACTCAATTGCTGGCTCTGTGGTTGAGCGAGCCTATCAATTAGCCTCAATAGGTATAGACCAAAGTAATTTAACTTTGATAACCAGTACTAATAATCGAGCCGTATCTAATGTATTAGAAAAACTAGATATTTTACAGATTAACGCTCTTTTTTATCTTCCAGGTGGTAAAAAAGATTTGATCGAACATCAAGTTATGACTAAACTGCAAGGAGCTACTGATTGGCTCTCAAATCAGAAGTTTGATGAAACAGAATGGTCACAAACATCCTCTGATATTTTAGTAGGAGTTAAAGAGCTACAGGAGCAATTAGAGTTAGACCAAGAACTTGCGCGTCAAAAAGAACAAGATATCTGTGCTTTAGAACAACTAAGAATCGATATCTTAGCAATTGATAATCAAATAGAAGCAAGTGAACAGGAACTTATTCATTCAGGAGACTATTCACAATATCCTCTTGAAGCTTACGAGCAAATTTTACCCCATCTTGAGCAAGCAGTTCGCTCATTACCTCGAAAAGAGGGGGAGCGATTAAAAACAAAAAGTCTCCCAATGTGGCAGCGACTTGGGTATTTTCTCCAAAAACTTTGGCATTCGATTACTAAAACAAGTACTCATCATATTATTAAACGACTCAATTCTTCGATTTATGCTCCGCTAACGGCGACTTTGGCAACTCCTTTTCCTTTCCGACTCCCTTTAAACTGTGAGGAATTAAAAGCAGCTAGAGCATCTGTAGCCGAACAATTATCTTTAGCTAGAGCAAGGCATCATCAGCAACCTCAAAACCAGGTTGAATCTCTAAAAAAGCAAAGAAACGAACTTCGAGAAAGTTTGATACAAATTGAGCAAAAACTTGCCAGCTATCCCACAGAAGACTTCTATACTCGTTTTTCCCAAGAGTATCATCAACAGCAACAGCATTTATTTGAACTATCATGGAAATTTTTGCGACTTTCGGCAGTGCGACGAAAAGATGAAATAATTGCTTCAATTAGAACTTACATAGATGTTATTAGCCCCCAGTGGAATTATGAAGCCAGACGTAAGTTTGCGTCATCTTGGTCAACTATCTTAAAAGATGTAAGTTTGCTTTTTCCCGTTTTTGCCTCAACTCTTCATTCAATCAGAAATCTATTACCATTAACAGATAGTGGTTGTATCGACCGCCTTTATGTTGATGAAGCAGGCATGATTCCCCTGCATCAGCTATTTCCTGCTTTAGTGCGCTGTAATAAAGCGATGGTGGTAGGAGACCCCTTACAATTAGAACCGATTATCCCTTTTAGTCAGTCAACCATAGAGCTATATCACTCTTTTGCTTTTACAGAAAGAGGATTAAGCGATACTGACTACGAATGTTATAGTCCTACAGCTATTTCTACTACAACTGCTTATCATCGAGCAGCAGGGGTATTCGGTGAATCAACAGAAACGAGTAAGGGGATTATTTTGACTGAACATCACCGTTGCGCTCCGTCGATTATTGCCTTGAGCGAACGTCTCTGTCGTTATGGCTTGGTTATTAAAACCCCAGACAATCCCTCAAAACTTGGTTCTAATCTAATTGCTTACCATGTCGAAGGTAATTACGACCAACATACCAATCCTCAAGAAATTGAGGCAATTTGTAGCCTCATGGAACATCTTGTAGCTTCTGGTTATTGTATTTCTGACTTGAATAATGAAAATACGATTGGGGTTATTTCTCCCTATCGCGCTCAAGCTGAGGTGCTGCATAATAGCTTACTACTGAGTTATCCTGATTTGACGAGAGAAAGTATCGGTACGGTTCATACTTTTCAAGGAGGTCAAAAATCGGTAATTATTCTTTCTACCCGTCAATGTCGGACTACGGACAGTTTTTGGTTTGTAAATCGCCGTCCTAATCTATTGAATGTGGCTGTTAGTCGTGCTAGAGAGTTATTTATTTTGGTGGGAAATTTAGAGTTACTCAAGACCTCTGGAGGTTATACGCGAATAATGGTCGAGCATATTCAAAAATCTGGAGAGATCAGGCAGTTACCTTGAACAATTAATCAAATGATATAAACTAGGAGAAATAGCAGATGAAAACCTTAGATAGAATTACATTCAATCCAGAAGTAATGGGTGGTCAACCTTGTATCAGAGGTATGCGAGTTACTGTAGGAACAGTTGTGGGTTTGATGGCTAATGGTCATACCCCAGAAGAAATTCTCAAAGCTTATCCTTATTTAGAAATTGATGATATTTATCAAGCATTAGCTTATGCAGCATGGCGTACAGAAGAAATAGAAGTCCCCCTGGCTAAGAGATGAAAAATTAAGGGAAAGTTTCTAGCTGCTTTGTGCCATTAATAGAAATATAAAGCACTCGATTAATCATATCTCTACTAGCTTCAAGTTCTTGCTGTATAAATTTTACTGCTTCGGTACATATCTCAATCTGTTCGTTACGCAGTAAATCACCTTCAACTATAAACACGATTCCTGCATGAATTTCAAAAGCTTTAGCAAATTTCTCGAAATCGCCAATATTTGCAGTCACTAAAATCCGCTCTTCATTGAAAGCATATTCTAAGATTTTATGATCGCTTACTCCTAATAATCCTCGATCTCTAACTGCAACTGCATCAATCAAAAGTTGTTCACACAGATAACGGGCGACATAGGGTGAAATATCTTCATCAATTAAAAACTTCATCCTTTTTTTGGTCTACCCATAATAGGATAAGCTTTGACATAGAGTGGAGCGAATTTAAGGTCTAACTCAGACAAATAGGGGTAATCTTCAAGAATTACTTGCAGTGACTCACCGCGAGCGATTATTTGGCCAATATGATGCACAGATAAGCGAGAATTAGGGAAAACTGTTTGACCGACCATAATTTTAGGATCGCTTACCAAATGGCTTTTCCATTTATAAAATTGGTCGATCAATTCGGATAATTCTTGACTAACAGTATTTAGTTGTAAGACAAAGAATTTAGCAAATTCTACAGTTGAAGCGTGTTTTTCCATAGCTTCTACTAAGCGTTGATACAAAGCAGTGCGATATTTAACAGAAAACTCAAAATCAATTTCTTTGAGCGCACGTAAATATATTAAAGCAGCAAAAGAAAGACGAGGCGCATCCTCAACAGGTTGAATGACTCTGTATTCTATTTCTTTATAAACTCGTTTGGGTGGTAAGTTAGCAAAGGCAGCAGCTTCGTTGGGAGTGAATATAGTTTCCATGTTCGTTAAACTATTCCCTGTACAGGGAATAGTTTAACATAGCTGGGAATATTTTTGATTCTCGCCTGTTGTAGCGGAGCGGTAAGAGCGACTGCGGACAGAGAACGCTCGAAACGTGCGCTAGTGTGCTTTATGCCCGCGTCGCTCGCGCGCAACAGGCACACAGGGGGGTTTGGGGGGCAGTATGCACCCCAAGTATTTATTTAACTCGATCGATGATATAGTGGGAGCCAACAAAACTCGACTTTAAAAGAAAGCAATCGCGATTGCTCAACATTTTGTTCAAACCAAATCCGCTAACAAATCAGAAATCTCTCCCTGCACGTCCTGGCGATTGTCATCATAAATCATGAGAGTGTTGAGATTGGCATGACGGGAAAGTTTTTGCACCTTCCGCACATCTCCCCCCGTAGCTTCTAAGGCTGCGGTAATGCCAGAATGCCTGATGCGATGAGGTGACAACTTCTTACTAATCTTGGCTAATTGTGCTACCTTATCCACCAGTTTGTAAATTGCCGTTCCCGTGAGCCGATGTCCGTAACTGGCACGATCGAGGGCAATAAATAAAGGTCGATCTTGATTTTTTTCTTTTCTGGCGCGTAACCAATCCAAGACTGCTTCCACTGTTGGTTGCGATAATGTAACTGCTATTTTTTGAGAACCCTTTCCCTTACTCAGAATTAGCAAATATCGTCGCGACTCATCCAAATCTTTAA
>JBFRWE010000011.1:0-5232 GCA_051439345.1 Xenococcaceae cyanobacterium | reverse complement strand
ATTTAGCTAAGTTATACTTTGGACGTTATCAAGCTAAACCAGCACCAGCAGCAGTAACTAAAACTGAACCAGCACAAGAAGAGACAAGAACTGTAACAGTAGAATTTCCCAGTCAACCCTGGTATTTGGAAGGTTATCATATTCCTGGGATCAATGATCCTGATTATCCAGTTTATGAGGTAATTTCTCAAATACTCAGTAATGGTCGCACTTCCCGTCTTTACCAATCTTTAGTAGAAAAGCAACAAGTGGCTCTTTCTGCTCAGGGTTATAATGGTTTTCCCGGTAATAAATATCCTAATTTGATGTTATTTTATGCTCTAACTGCACCAGGACATAGTGTTGAAGATGTGGAGACTGCCTTACAGAAGGAAATTGAGAAACTACAAAATGAACCTGTAACCAGAACCGAGTTAAAGCGAGTAAAAACCCAACTGAAAGCAACTTTATTGCGTAGTCTCGATTCTAATATGGGTATGGCGCGGATTTTGACTGAATATGAAGCGAAAACTGGAGATTGGCGCAATGTATTCACTGAATTAGAAGCGATCGCTCAAGTGACAACAGCAGATATTCAACGAGTAGCACAAAAAACTTTTATTTCCAGCAATAGAACTATTGGGAAATTATTACCTAAGAGTTCTTGATCTTTCATGCAGGGGTGAACTACCGTTCACTCCTACTTTACCTTCATGACAATTAAAGTCATATCATCAGTATTTTTATCTGCTGCACCGACAAATTTAGCTACTTCATTAAACAAATGCTCTAAAATCTCTTGAGTGGTATCTAGATGTAGACACGCCCATTGAAAAACACGGCTAAGATTATCTTCTTCAAAGCGATCGCCACCAGCATTAACCGCGTCAGTAAAACCATCGGTATAATACATGATTGTATCCCCTGGAGAGAGTATAACTCGATCGTCTTCGTATTCTGAGTCTGGATCTAACCCAATCAACATTCCCCACGTATCTAGCTTTTGTAAAGAATTAGTTTTTGCTTGCCACCATAGAGGAGGATTGTGGGCTGCATTAGTGAAAGATAGAGTTCTGGTTTTGGGGTCGTACTCCGAATAAAACATACTCACGAAACGATGAGAGTTTTCCAAATCCGCATACATCACTCGATTTAAATGCTGCATAATTCTTGCTGGTGTATGACGGTTGAGTACTTCTGCCCTTAGCATGCCCCTTGTCATGGTCATAATTAACCCAGCAGGTACACCTTTCCCCATTACGTCGCCGATGACAATACTCCAGGGAACAAGGGAAGCTTCATTCTTATTCTTATCAACTCGATGTTGGCGGTCTCGATCGTAGTTGGTGGGAATAAAATCGTAATAGTCTCCGCCTACTCGATTGGCGGTTTTACACTGAGCAGCTATTTCTATACCGTGAATTTGGGGACATTTGCTAGGTAAGAGACGCAATTGAATTTCTGAGGCGATTTCTAACTCTCGGTCTTGTCTTTCTTTGGAGCGTAATTCTACGGTTAATTCATGATTGGCGATCGCTACTGCTGTTTGATCGGCTACTAACTGTGCTAGTTTTCTTCTGGTTGGATTCCAAACATAATCAGGATCGTTACTAAAAACATACAAACGACCCTGCTCGATATTTTTGACTAAAACGGGAATACCAAAAATCTGCACTCTTTGACCTAGCTCTTGTCTAAGCTTCTCATCAAGCAAATTGGCTAATATTTGAGATGATTGAGTCAAGGGTTCAGCACTTATGCCTTGAAGCTTATTGATATGGTAATTAGCTCGTTCAAAAACATGACGAACTTCTTGGCAAATCTGATTATCGTAGCAATGAATTTGCTCTAAACGTAGCTGACCATTATTTTTAAATAAGATTAATGCTCCCCCATCAGAGTCTGTTACTCTCGCTGCCATTAAAGGGGTTAGTTCAAGAAACTGATTTAAATTACTAAAACTGCGCAGAGCAAACCCCAGAGAACTGAGCAAATCCTGAATTTTGTTTTGATCTCTTTGTAAGCTGGCAACCAATTCCTTGAGAGCAACAATGGGAGTTTCGTCTCCATTGCTCGAATCGCTACTAGTTTTGTTTTGTTGGGGTTGATGGCGAGGTACGGGTGCAATAGTCATTGCATCAGGAAGTGTAAAATTTAAATTGGTCAATTCATCAGTCACTCAAGCTAAAGCGTGCCGATAATAATTAAGCTTATCTTAAAAAATAATTAATTTATTTTTTAAGTAGTTTGTATGTTTACTCTGGTTACGAAATTCGCACAAAGTGACCTATTAAACCAATAAGATTGGTTTATCATAACTCTATTTTGTGAAACTGCCAACCTAATTTATCAAATGCCTATAATTTCTACAACAATTGAGATACATTTGGTTTAAATTGTTACTAATTAAGCAAAGCTTCTACAAATTCGTAGCTAGAAAAAGGTCTTAAATCTTCAATTCCTTCTCCTGCACCAATAAAGCGAATAGGCAAATTCAATTGTTTGGCAACAGCAATAGCAACTCCTCCTTTGGCAGTGCCATCTAACTTAGTTAAAACTACACCACTAAGTTTAGCTGCTTCCGAAAAAACTTGAGCTTGGCGTAGCCCATTTTGTCCTAAAGTAGCATCTAAAACTAACAAAGATTCTACTTGAGCATTAGCGGTTTTTTTATCAATAATTCGCCGGATTTTTGCTAACTCTTCCATCAAATTTTTTTTATTTTGTAATCTTCCTGCGGTATCTACAAGTAATAATTCTGTCTGTCGAGATTGGGCTGCTGAAATGGCATCAAACACTACGGCTGCGGGGTCGGTATTTTGGCCAGGATTAGCAATCACTGGAGTATTAGTACGCTCGCCCCAAACTTGTACTTGCTGTACTGCTGCTGCCCGAAAAGTATCCGCTGCTGCAATGAGACATTCATAGCCTGATGTTTTGGCCATATGAGCTAGTTTACCAACAGTTGTGGTTTTTCCTGCTCCGTTTACCCCTGTTAAGAGCCAAATATTCAGGGTGTCTTTTTCGGGAACAAAATCTTGATTATCTTGACCTTGTAAAGGGGAATCCAAGATTGATTGTAAAATAGTTTTGAGATAGGCGATCGCTTCTTCTGGGGGTAGGGCTTCTTCTCGTAGCTTTTCTTGTAGAGTATCAATAATATATTCTGTGGCTTCTATACCTACATCTGCTTGCAGTAACAATGCCTCAATTTCCATCACCGCATCGTCATTGAGAGGTCCTTGTCCGACAACAGCTTTAAGTTGATTAATTAGACTACGACGAGTTTTGCCTAATCCTTGACGCAGTTGTTTTAACCAGTTAATTTCTTCTTCTGAGATCTCATCAGGATTTCTTCCTTGTGCTGCTAAAGTTTTAGCAGCCCAGAGAAAATCTTCATCAAAAGCTAAGTCAGCTATTGCACTAGTAGAGATTGCTGTTTTATTTAATTCTTCTGTAGGTACTTCGATCGAAGTTTCTTTGAGTTTTTCTAATCCTGCTGATTTTCGCATCCAAGCAGGAACGTTTTCTGTAGGCGAATCACCATTCGCCCCTACTTCCTCTGCCTCCTCTGCTTCCTCTGCCTCCTCTGCTTCCTCTGCTTCCTTACGTTGTTGAATATTTTGATAAGCAGCCTTTGCCCAAGCGAGATAATCGTCTTGTGGAGTTGTGGCTGGTGTAGACTCAATCTTAACCTCTTCTGCTACTGGCGCAGATTCAGCCTTAATCTCTTCTTGTTGGGTTTTTGTTGGTTCAGATTCAACCTTAACCTCTTCTTCTTTGAGAGTTGCTTCTGTTGCCGACTCAGATTCAGTGCTAGTTTCTTCTGGTAGGGTGGCTTCTGTTGTTTCTACTGATTGTTTTTCTGTTTTCTCTTTATCGTCAAACTTACGACGAAACCAATTAAACATAGGAATAAGTATATGTATTATCTAAAATCAATTTTTATAGATAATAACAATCTTTGGTGACGCAAGGTTAATATTAGTTGTTAGTCATTAGTCGTTAGTTGTTAGGAACTGTTTAATACTCACTACTCACTACTTACTACTCTACTCAATTACATCTCTAACCCGATAAATTGGTCTTTTTTGAGACTCGTGATAGGTACGCATTAATAATTCAGCTAGAAGTCCAAAGCTAAATAATTCTATTCCTGTCAAAATTAATAAGACAGATAGGATTAGTAGGGGTCGATCGCCTATATTCTGACCCATTACTAGTTTGACAACGGTAAGATATATTCCCATGACAACACCTGAAACTAGGGAAAGCAAACCCCAAAAACCAAAAACGTACATGGGTTTAGTTAAAAACTTCTTCATAAAAAAGACTGTGAGTAAGTCCATGATTACTCTGATTGTCCTACCTAATCCATATTTACTTGTGCCATAACGGCGAGGATGGTGGCGTACTGGTATTTCGGTAATTCTTGCTCCTTCTATATAAGCGAGTGCAGGTAAAAAACGATGTAATTCACCGTACAAATTCATATCTGCCACTAATTCCGAGCGATAAGCTTTAAGAGAACAACCGTAGTCGTGGAGCTTTACTCCTGTTACTTTGCCAATAATCCAGTTAGCTATCTTGGAAGGGAGTAACCTAGTTAAAGCTGCATCTTGTCTTTGTTTGCGCCAACCACTGACTAAATCGTAACCTTCGTTGAGTTTATCTAGCAGCAGAGGTATATCAGCAGGATCATTTTGTAAGTCTCCATCTAAAGTAATAATTGCTTGGGCTTGAGCTTTTTCAAACCCTGCTGCCATAGCTGGAGTCTGTCCGTAATTGCGCCGTAATATGACAGCTTTTAAGTCTGAGCGTTGACGAGCTAAATCCGTTAGTATTTTGGTTGAGCCATCTGTAGAGCCGTCATCAACACAAATAATTTCGTAACTCAGATGAGTAGCAATTACGGCATTAGCGATCGCCTCAATCAAAGTAGATAGACTTTCTGCTTCATTATATATAGGTACGACAATGGAGAGGTCTAAGGACTCTTTATTGATTATTTGATTTGAGTTACTATCTTTTGCTTGTAACACGGACAATTATCACACCAGTAATATAGATATAGTTTACTTTAAGACGGATAAGAATGATTGACAAGGGTACAACTTAAGTATTTTAAGCAACGAGTTCAAATTTGAATTGTCGCGATTGCCTTGACTGTCAAGTTCTGTATCTGATTTTTCTCTTTAGACAATCGTCGATATTGTCGATTTGAGATAGGAAAGAACGAAACCAGACAAATAA
>JBFRWE010000010.1:0-2953 GCA_051439345.1 Xenococcaceae cyanobacterium | reverse complement strand
GTCTAAGCTTACTAGGATTAATTGTTCCCTATTCTTTGTTCCCTTCTCCTCTGCGGAAAAACTGCTTAAGAATTTCTGTTGGTTGACGATCCCAAGTATCAATATGTTCGTAGATTAATCCTTCTGGAGTTAGCTTGTAAGTGGAATAGCCATTAAACAGAATAGAAGCTTTCCAAGGAACTCGCAAAGTACCACGCACAGTCCAATTAGCCACAATTGTATCGGCTGCCGTCTGCTTAATATCGTGCAAGTCAAAGTAGAGTGAGGTAAAAAAGAGCTTACCGTGAAATCTTAATGTCCAGAAGATAATACGATAGTTGAACTTGCCTTTAAAGGTATTGACTGGATCTCGAAAATAGATATCTTTAGTATAAATATCGTAGGATAGATCGATTTCAAATAGGCTTGGTAGTTCATTATTAAGAGTCTCAATTGCACTCTCGACTCTCGATTGATAAACGTTCTCTAGCAAATCTTTTTCCTCTGGGAGTTTTTTCCGCAAATTACTATTTACTCGAAAGCTTATCTAGCTCTCTGAGGATATTATCTGTCTCTGCATTACCGTCTGTAAACGAAAACAGATGTCGAAAGGTGATTCGACCTTCTCTATCCACAATAAACTGAGCGGGTAAAGGTGCGCCAAGAGCCTGTCCCACTCCATAACGGCGAAAAATACTACAATCTGGATCGTAGAGGAAAGGATAGGGCAAGCTGAGTTGGTCAACAATTTGCTGACTTTGAACTGGGTCGGTACTAGAAATCATCAATAATTCGACGCCTTTATCTTTAAACTCTTGATAGCGTTTCTTCAAGTCTTGGATGTGAGGATAGCAATAAGGGCAAAAGAGTTTTTCAGTGAAGATGCGAGTAAAAGCTAACACTACAGGTTGTTTTCCCTGATAGTCTGAAAGCTTTACATCATCCCCACCCCCAACAATTGGTAAACTAAAGTCTGGTGCGATCGAGCCTACCGTTGGCACTTGAAAAGGAGGCAGGGGAATAAAATTAGCAGCGAAACGGCGATTGAACAGTCCTGTATTTCCAGTCATAAACAAGAAGTTAATTATTAATTTATTTTATATTTTTGATCTTACTTAACTTCACAACAATTCTCATTACTCAAATTCTCAATTCTTGAGCAGGAGATCGGCAATTGCCTGAGAACCTTAGATCTTTTTACCAGACCTGATTATAACTTTGTGGTCAATGTCTGTTACTCAAAACTTATCCAAAGTTACTCACTTTGAGGTTTGATTCCTGCTTCAGCCAACTCCGTCGGCGGTAAGTTATCCACAGGCGTATATTCGGGTCTAACCGACCCTATTCTATTAATTATTTGTTCTTCTGGCGCATTCGCCAAATTAATCGCACTATTTAAGTCACGACAAATTGGTTTACACCCGTGATGACAAGTAAAAGTTCTATCTTTTAGTTTTAAATCGGGTTTCTTTTGATGACACTGGCTGCATAATTTACTAGAAGGATACCAGGTATCTACTGATTCGACTATGCCACCATGGGTTAAAGCTTTAGCTTCTAGCAAAGATTTAAACTTGTAGAAACTAGCATCAGCAATATGAAAAGCTAATTTGCTGTTAGCCATCATACCTTTTATATTGAGTGTTTCTACTTTTAAATGTCGATATTTTCTCGTCAGATTGGTAGTTAGCTTTTGGAGAAAATCATTCCTTCTATCGGCTACTTTCTTCTGAAGTCTAGATAACTTTTGATAGTACTTTCGAGCATTATTAGATGCAGTTATACCTTTTTTTCTATCGCCTAATTGCTTATGGCGATTATGGAACTGTAACTTACGTAGCTTGGTTATCGCGCTCTTTAATGGCTTAGGGTAAGTTATTTCAGTTCCATCGCTCAATACACAGTATTTGCCGTCGGTTAAATTAACATCCAGTCCCACGGGGTTAAAAACCTCATGCTGGATGGGGGGAATTAACTCGGCATTAATGGCAAAGGCTACAAAATACTTGTCACCTCGCTTCGATACCGTATAGGTTTGAGCTACACATTTAGGGATAGCTTCTTTAGTGCGAAAAGTCGCTAGAGTAGGAAGCTTAACTTGCTTTCCCCCCTCTTGAAGGATGACACCATTAGAAGAATCAACCGTAAAACTACCTGGATGTCTTTTCTTCTTGTGTCGTGGACGTTTACCCAATCCTTTCCAGTAACGAGAATAGGCATTTTTTAGTCTACGAAAAGCATTTTGATAAACTCGGCTAGACAAGGTTTTAGTCCAAGCCAATTCAGGATTTTTCTTGGTGACATTAGTGAAGACTTTCTTGATTAAATCTAGTTTTTTAGATGTCCCTCCTTTAAATTCTTGATGGTCGATTTGATGATAAATAGACAAGCCATAGTTGTACACAAACCTACTAAAACCAATGTGTTGATTCATCAAGGTTTTTTCTCGATTATTTAGTTGCAATTCAACTTTGATTGCGTACATTGACCTATCGCTCTTGACTGTTATAATTCTACCATAAATAACGGCATAATAACGGCATGAAAAAAATAACAATCAGAATATCTGACGAGGAACATAAAAAACTCAAAGCTTACTGCCAACAAAAAGAACAAAGCCTTAATAATGTAATTAGAGAATTAATTAGAAATCTAAAAGTTGCTCAAAATGGATAACTATAGACAACTATGGCTAAGTTTATGGCTGCTTATAGTTGCTCTTGCCAAATCATATCGGCGCATTTTTCACCGATCATAATACACGGATTGTTGGTGTTAGCATTAATGATATACGGCATGATCGATGCATCAGCAACCCGAAGGCCTGTAAGACCATGAACTTGAAGTCGCTCATTGACCACAGCCATCGGATCGCTACCCATTTTGCAAGTACCAACCGGATGATAAATATTCTGGGCGTAGTTACGGATAAATTGGCGGATGTCGTCGTTGCTTTGGGTATCTACTCCTGGCA
>JBFRWE010000009.1:0-10141 GCA_051439345.1 Xenococcaceae cyanobacterium | reverse complement strand
GCAGAGAAGCAAAGAGCGTCGGAGTCAACACTGAATTTACTCAAAGATGGGGGAATCCAGGGCGGAATATTTGCGAGCAGGCGCAAACCTGGTCCGCCGACCTCATCTTAGTAGGGAGCAGAAGTCTGACTGGACTAAAAGAAATGTTTCTCGGCAGTATTAGTAATTATGTAACTCACCATGCTCCTTGCTCGGTGTTGATTGTGCGGTCAGATTCCGAGGAGGTTCCCTCGCCCAAAAAATGATCCTCACTGCCGACATTATCAAAATCACTTTCAGTAAATATTTTCCACTTTACCAAATGCGATCAGCGTAAGCTGGCACTGCGCGGTCAGCTTCGCTGGCTCGGAACGAGATCGCACTCCATCAATTCCAGACATTTTTGTGTAAGTTCATCTGCTGTTGACACCGATTCTACATCAAGACATAAAAAACCAAGTTGCTCGATTTCCTTTCTCATGCGATCGTTGTAAAGTAGAGTGCGGTCTAGAAATTTTTGAATCAAATACTTTTCCTCCTCGCCAACATTATCAAAATTACTTTCACTCAGAATTCGTTTGCGGAAAAGTCGCCCAGCTTGACTGGCAGGCTTCGCCCGATCGCTAGCTGTAAGCCAAATTGCTTTAACATTATTGTCCTTAACTAAATTTACTACCAATGTAGGATACAAGGCAGAGCCTTCAATTATGAGGCATTTCTTTGATAAATCAGATGTGTGAGAATGAACGATAGCTTCGACTTGTGGCAAAACATTTGTCTCATAGTGGGACAGTACATCTAAAAAAAGAGCGTCGCTCGATAGAGTTTTGTAATATTCTTTTACATGTTTTGGAATGAAATTTTTACTTGCATTTATCCAAGGACGACCTGGATGTCGAGCTAGACTATCTGTAGAAAGAAAACTCCAGCCAAGTTTGTCAGCCATCGATCGACTAAGAGTAGATTTGCCTACATGAGAAGAGCCACCAATTAGAATCACTCTAGTTTTATCGATCGATTTATTCATAACCTTTATAAGTACTTAAGCAAAATTATTTGTACATTCCATTTTTCCCTAACCCCTAACACTTAACACCTAACACCTAATCGCGATCTCAACTATCCAATTAATTTTGCACGACTACTTATATTTGTAACCCTGGTAGCACGTTTTACTAGCTTTTGACTGCAACTACACTGGTCCCCTTATTCTCTCCTTCCAGACAAGTTTTATTAGCCAACGAGGTTAAGGCTACATCTTCTTGGGCGGTCTCGCTTTGCGAGGCAGCGAAGCTGATCGAGGTTTTATGCTGCTCGGAATCAACCTAGATCTTCAACCCTTCCCTTTTCCCTTCCCTTTTCCCTTCTCTTCACCACGTCTTCCCCATTCCCTTTGTTGTTCGGCTCTTTTTTTGAGTGCTTCCCTTTGTTGTTCGGCTTTTCTTTTCGATTCTTCCCTTTGTTGTTCGGCTCTTTTTTTAAGTACTTCCCTTTGTTGCTCAGCTTTTCTGGTTTGGGCTTCAGAGTTCGTTGGCACTACCTGGGGTTGGACAGGTATTCTTTTCGGCTCGACAGAGGAAACCTGAGTCACAGGTGTCGAAGTTAGTGAGGGAGACTTGTTGCTTACTTGTTCTGGTTCTTTGACTAAACTTTCCGAAAGGCTCTGATTGTCTGAGGACTTTATGGGGGAGTTCGCTTCCCCTGAGGGAATCTCCTCAACCGATTGAGATGGTCTAATTATAGTAGTTGTTTCACTTGCTGAGGGAACAGTTCGAGGTAATTGAACAGGTTCCGACTCCTTGAGGTTTTCGACTGTAGAATTGGGTTCAAAGAAGGGGAGAATCCTCTTGGTGAAGGGAAAGGCTCCTAGTGCCAGCAGCAAGGTTGTGACCATTAGCGTCATAATTTTTTTCTGACGGGGGTTTAAACAACGAGAAACTATTCTCAGGGGAATAACCTCTAACTTTTGACGGGAAGTTGTCAAAATCATTAAAGCTTTAGCTTCTTCCAGTGCATTCGCTTTCCTCGCAAAAGATGAAGCAGACAAGCTCCATGAGTAAGACTCCTCAGGTAAATCTATAACTTTCTGCTCCTTCTGCTCTCCTAACAGGTTCTTTGAATCCTCTTGATCTGGGAAAGTCTGCTCTACCTTAACCGTAGTCGCATCTGTCTCAACTGACCCCTGGGGAATAAATAGTTTGGTTGTCATCGACGAAGTTGGCTCATTTGCTCCCAGGGCAGAACTGCTACTGTTAGGTAACATAGCTAGCCCCTCAGCCCCACTGACTTTCTCTTTTTTCTCAGAGACGACTTGGGCTCTAGTCTGTTGAGTAGGGGAGGGGGGCTGGATAAATGTGTAGTTTTGAGCTAGTACTTGTAGTGCTTGCAGTACTTCCGTCGCTGACTGATAGCGGTCTGGGAAATGATAACGTACCATCTTCGAGAGGATAGTAGCTAGCTCATCACTCACCTCTGCCCTTTCTGACCAGAGGGGCTCACCGTCCTCATCTTCCGACAAAGACAAGGGCTCTACCCCTGTAAGAGCTTGAATCCCGATCATTCCTAGAGCATAAATGTCACTGTTCAGGCGAGGTTGACCGATTAACTGCTCTAGGGGTAAGTATCCTTGGGTGCCAATCGGAATAGTCGGTTGAGTCAAAGGTTCGTAATTCTTCATCTTGAGAACACTAACCTGCTTGACTGCGCCAAAGTCAATCAAGACCAATCGACCATCTTTGGTGCGCCTAATCAAGTTACTGGGTTTGATATCACGATGAATGACCCCGTGGCTATGAACGAATTCCAAGATAGGCAAAACATCTTGTAGCATCTGGATGACTTGGCTTTCAGACCAGGGTTTTCCTGGTAATAGTTCCTTACTTAGGGTCTGACCCTCGATCAATTCTTGCACTAAGTAGAACTCTTGGTTTTCTTCAAAGTAAGCTAACAAACGAGGAATTTGCTCATGCTGACCAAGCTTTTCCAATATTTCTGCTTCTTGGTGAAAAAGACGTTTGGCAATAGGTAAGAAGTCTGGTGCATTACTTGCTGGCTTGAGAAATTTAACCACACACTGGGGATGACTTAGTCGGTGATGGTCTTTCACAATGTAGGTTTTCCCTAGCCCTCCTTCTCCCAAGACTTGCACAACTCGGTAGCGTCCACCTAATAATTGATTTAACATAGCCTCAGTCTTCGAGCGGTAGTAATCAGGACGCTCTAGCCGACTGACAAAAATCGGTTAGATTGAGCCTGATTTATGGTCAATTCAAGCTAATTAAAACATAAATGAGGTAAAGAGATGGCTAACAGCCATTCTCCTGCGAAAACGGGGTCGACCATGGCTTTTATATCTTTCTCTATCTCAGCGTCGCGACGATAAAATGCTCCTAAGCGCAGATTGTCCATCACGGTTAGTTGGGTAAATATATGTCTTCCTTACTTGGGCTGGTGTTCCGCTACAGATTACTTTACCTCGATCGAGAACCACAACGCGATCGCTAATCTCCATAACCAGATTCATATCATGTTCGATGGCAATTACTTTAATTCCTGCAGTTGTGGCAACAATGCCCAGAATATATAAATAATAAGTATTGGGAGCAAAAAAAGTAGCAGCGAGGGCAGCAATTATTAATCCTAACCAGCTAAAATAACGCACAAGTAAACAATTAAATTTGGGAGTAGTCCTAGCAATTTAAGGATATAGGAAAAGAAAGTAAATTATTGATTTAAGTACCGTTAATTATTTAAACAGTTAAGACTAAAAATAAAATTTAATGATTTCTAAAAAATACCTAAGTATTCTGCTTATTTGTTTAACTATAGTTTTGATTACTGTTCCCAAGATTTTTGCTTCACCCGAAGAACAATGTATCTATCATACTGAGGCTTATGAAGGTCTAGAAATGAATAGATTGTCTCGGGAATTGAAAACTACGGGGTTGATTGGTCGAATTCATGGGTCAGTAGGGACATCTAAACTTTTTGTTATGTCTGTCCGCGAACCAGATAATTTTTTTAGTTACCGTGAATTTTCCTTGTTACCTAAAAATAAACAGACGTTAGCGACTCTCAGTCAAGTTAATCGCCACGATCGAGTATGTATCCGTGGTCATATTATCTCTAATCCTAGTCCCCAAAAACATATTGCTGTCAAATCAGTAGAAGTTTTAGAATCCTGGACTGGGTTAGAAGGATTTCCCGAACAGCAAAGAGAAGCAAATATCCCTGCCGAGTTGCTCGATCGCAATAGTTTTATTGGTAAAGTTCATGCCATAGGAGAAGAAGGCAAAATTTTGGTGATGGAATATAAAGATGGAGTGATTCCCGTTTTTGTCAAATCTCCTGAATATACTAAAGACTTATATCGTGGCGACATTGTGCGGTTGTCTTATCAGCTCAAAAAAATTCCTAAAACTCCAACTCACTTAAAGCTAGATTCTCAAGTTGAACAACCTGTAGAAGTAGTTGATGCCATTACAGACTGGAATGATAAAGAAAATACTTTAACTGGCAATCTGGTCAAATTTCCCCAAAGTCCACAACTCAACTTTGACGTTTACGCGCTCGAAGTAGATACGCTGGGCATTAAACGCTATTTTACCCTAGTCAACTTTGAAGACATAGATGAATTTAAGAATATCAGAAATAAACTTGCTCAAATTTGGGATGAAAAGTCAGAAACTGCTGAAATAGGTAGAAATATGCTGATAAACCGTGAAATAACCATAGAAGCTCATGGTACAACCAGCATAATCTCTCCCCGACAAGCTAATCCGCAAATTTTGCTAGGTACAGCCGAAGATATTCAACAGAAGAGCTAATTGAAGTTTGATCATCAAAATTCGCTTATCTTTCTGTTAGTGGACAATGGACAATTGAATAATTTGGTCTAATTCTTGTCTTGCTCCTAAATCCGATTGATAAAAGTTACTTTTAATTTTTGTCTCTTATTCTTCAAACCCCTCTGACTTCTGAATTCTTCGGTGCGCGTTCCCCGACTTGAAGGAACTGGCGTTTGCGTCTTACGCCGACGCGGGGTCGCACCACTTCTGACTTACCCAGCCGTTAAGTATACTATCTAAACTGTATTTAGTATGAATACTCATTCCATTATTATCGTAGGTGGGGGACTCGGTGGCAGATTCCTAGCCTTAGCATTGCACCGACAAGGAATTAAAGCTCAAATTCTCGAAGCGTCTGATGATTTAGAGGACTGTCAGGTAAATGCTAAGGGAACAGCTTTATCCATTTGGCCCAATGCTCTCAAAGCCTTAACCCTTGTAGAGCCACAACTGGGTCAACAGATCAACTCAATGGGTGCAACAATCACCCGTACCGTCGTTTACTCTTCTGAGGGAGAATCCTTGCGAGAGATGAACAAACCACAAGGTCTATTGACCATGATTAGGTGGGATCGATTATTACAGTTATTAGATAGACATTTGCCACCTGATTATATCAGTTATCATCACCAAGTTGAAGGAATAGAAACCGATCTTCGAGGAGTAACCGTACACCTTAAGGAGAAGCCACCCATCGGCGCAAAACTTTTGGTGGGGGCTGATGGGTTGTGGAGTAAAATTCGTCCGACCGTCCTATCAGATCAACCTGAAATCTTTCAAAAGCCAAGATTTGAGGGACAAGGATTATGGGTTGGTTTGCTTGCCCCTGGAAGTACTGTCAACCAATTAGCCTGTCAATTATGCCCAACTGGGGAAGGTCGTCTGTTTGATCGAGGGGTAGTATTTTTGTTTGACTGTGGTGAGGGGTTCAGATACTGGCGGATTCGTCTGCCTTTATCCATTCTTAGAGAATATGACCCTCAATGGCGGACGTTTGCCCATGAGCATTCTCAGGGTATTCGTACTACTCACGGAAGGTCTGGCGTTAAACAACGGTTATTGGCTTTATCCCTGGCTCGGGGGTGGCCACCAAAATTACATGAGCTTTTTGCCACGATGGATGAGAATTTAATCTGTGAACGGGGGATTTTTGTCCATCATGTCGCCCCGCGCTGGAGTTTACCAGGGTACAATGTTGTCCTATTGGGGGATGCTGCCCATGCCACCAGTCCAGTCGGCGGGCAGGGGGGGGCGATGGCTTTTGAGGATGGGGTTATCCTGGCATCGTTCCTAGGAAAGATTTTTAGTCAATCGAGAGACCCAGAGTCTCAACAGTACCAGTGGGCGATTACCTCCTATGAAAAGCAACGGATACCTCGGGCTACTTTAGTACAAATGATCAATAATGTGCAAGGTCGTCGTTCATTTTTTGGAGGACAAGCCGAATTAGCTCCTGAAGAAAATCATCCTCTAGTACAAGAATGGTTAGCCAAACCAGAAGTATATCGCCAATGGCAACAAACCTTTGACCCTTTTAGGAATTAATGAAGAGTGAAAAATTTTGGCCTGGTTTTTTAAGGTAATACCATTTCTCAAAAGTAATCGGAGAGATAAAAAACTAATTGAAAGCAAGCAAAAAGCTCAAAACTACTATTCTCCCTAACACCTAACCTTTCAGGTGTATGTTTTTAATAAAGTCGAAAATCTTGACTACAATTAGAACGTGAGAATAGGCTTTTCTTCCCCATCCCCCTCTGCTTCCTTGTCTCCCTCTGCCCATCTCAACCGTTAAATCTTAAAATCATACCCTTGAAAGTAACACCTAACCCCTACCATCACTCCATGTCTCTAGTTATTTACGAGAACTGGTATAAGTCCGTACTCCCCATTAAATAGCGATCGCCTGTTTCTTCGTTTTTGGGTAAGGCGCGATCGCCAGAAAGAATATCTAACAAATTAAGTTACGCAAATTACAAAACCTGAATAAACTCATCTACAGATACATTGGCTTGATTAAGAATACTTTTAAGAGTTCCTACAGCTAAGGTTTTTCTGAGTTTTTTATATAGATGCGATCTCTGGGTGAGTATAGCGAATATTTAGAGTAATCTAAATTTAGATTACTCTAAATATAAAGTAGTATTTTTATACTAAAATACTTGAAGTATTATATTGTCAGATAACTCCAAGCAGAACTCCTTCCTATGGTTAATGTCATTCGTGGTGATTTAAAAAATAAGCCTGTATCATCAAAAAGGTTAGCAGATTACTTTGAAAAGCAGACTGATATTGATGGCACTTTATATCTTGGTTATCCAATAATAGGTACTGCTCAAGGAGGATATCAAATTGATGCTTTATTAGTATCAAAACAACATGGCGTAGTAATTTTCCATATTGTTGAAGGAACTAATTTAGATGTAAATGTAGAGGAAATACAAGATGAAAGCTTTACAAAAGTTCAATCTAAATTACTGCAAAATAAACAACTCACTCAGAGAAGAAAATTAGTAGTTGAATTAGGAGTTATAACCTTTGCACCTGCAATTAGCCAACAACGCCAAAATCTTGAAGGCGATTACCTAATTGTTGTAAATGAAGCAGAAATAACTAATTATTTATCTTCGCAAATATGGACTAAAAACCAATACTTTGAACAACTTACTTCTGTTATTCAAGCTATAACATCTATCAGTAGAAAAAATATTCGTAGTTATGTTCAAAAAGAAAATTCAAGAGGAGCAAAATTAAAAAAATTAGAAGATTCAATTGCTAATTTAGATAAAAATCAAAGCGAAGCAGTGCTTGAAACAGTTGAAGGTGTTCAGAGAATTCGAGGTCTTGCTGGATCGGGTAAAACGATTGTCTTAGCTTTGAAAGTTGCATATTTGCATGCAAAACATCCAGACTGGAATATTGCCGTTACTTTTAATACTCGTTCTTTAAAAGATCAATTTAAGAGACTTATCAACACATTTACAATAGAACATACCAGCGAAGAGCCAGATTGGGAGAAAGTTAAAATTATTCATGCTTGGGGTAGTCCTTCTAGTGGAGAAATGGGAATATATTTGGAAATATGTAAGATTCACGGAATTGAATTTAGAGACTTAAAAAATGCCCAGCAATTAGCAAGTAGTGTTACTAAAAACCCTAATCTCGCTTTTGATGTTGTTTGCTACGAAGCTTTAAAAAAAATACAAAATTTTCATCAGAATTATGATGCTATTTTGATTGATGAAGCACAAGACTTTTCTAAACATTTTTTACAACTTTGTTACAAAATAGTCAAGAATCCAAAAAGATTAATTTATGCATATGATGAATTGCAAAATCTTAATAACAAAGTAATGGAATCACCAGAAGAGCTTTTTGGAAAAGATATTGGAGGAAAAGTTTATGTACAACTTGAAAATTTACCAGGTCAACCAAAACAAGATATTATTCTTGAAAAATGTTATCGAAATTCTCGTCCTATTTTAAGTTCTGCTCATGCCTTGGGATTTGGTATTTATCGTAATCAAGGATTGATTCAAATGTTTGATTATGCAGGATTATGGGAAGATATTGGTTACAAAGTTAAAGATGGACAACTTGAAGATGGCAAATTTGTCAAACTTGCTAGAACTAATGAAACAAGCCCAAAATTTCTTGAAGAACATTCTAATATTGATGATTTAATTATATTCAAATCTTTCAATAATGTAAAAGAGCAATTTGAATGGTTAGTAGAAGAAATTGAAAAGAACATCAAGGAAGATGAATTAAAACATGAAGATATTTTAGTAATTCATACAAATCCTTACACAACTCGTTCAGTGGTTGGAGAAGCTAGAAAAATTTTATTTGCAAAAGGAATCAATTCTCATTTGGCTGGTGTAACAACTTCACCTGACAGTTTTTTTGTTGAAGAATCAATTACTTTTACTAGCATTAATAGAGCAAAAGGTAATGAAGCTGCAATGATTTATGTTATTGATGCCCATGAGTGTTTTTCTGGTTCGGAATTAGCTAGAAAAAGAAATATTTTGTTTACAGCTATGACTAGAAGTAAAGCTTGGCTTCGAGTTTTGGGTTATGGTGAACCAATGAAAGGATTGAAACAGGAATATTTTAAAGTCAAACAAAATGATTTTTGTCTTGAATTTATATATCCAACTGAGCAAGCAAGGATGAGGATGAATCGTGTTAATAGAGATATGAGTTTATCTGAACGTAAAAGCTTAACAAACCAGCAAAATAATGCAAAATCATTGGCAGAAGCTTTGGCAAAAGGAGAAATTCAAAAAGATGATTTACCGCCAGAAGTTTTAGAAAAATTAAAAGAGCAACTTTTTAAAAAATGGTAACTGCTCAAAATGTTTACAATGAAATAAATAGTATAACTCAAAAGCTCATCCAAGTTGGTCTTTCAGATAATCAAAACTTTCCTACTAATCAATCAATTGGTAAAAACAAATATCAAATTGCATACTCTGGAATTCAAGACCTTTCTGTTGTTCTTAAAAATATTGAATACACTCAAGTTTATCAAGAATTGGATAAGGGTAAAAATTACAATATTAAAATGGCTGATGGCGCATTAATACAAATGATGTACACCTATGAAAATTATCAATTATCTTCTCATAGGCTTGCATTTTTTCCATCTCCCTTTTTGCATGAATTTCAAAATGAACCAGAAATTTACGAGCTTGATGAAATTTATGCAGATATAATTGCTAAAAATATATTACCTGTACCAATTAGATTTGATTACGATCCAGATAACCATCAAGAACTAGATCATCCAAAGTGTCACTTGACATTAGGACAGTTTAAGAATTGTAGAATTCCTGTATGTTCTCCTATTATGCCAAATGTATTTATTTCTTTTATTCTTCGTAGTTTCTATAATACTGCTTTGAGAAAGTTTTCAGATGAGCTTAATCTTAAAAATAGTTTATTTCCTCAAACAATCACTTCAGCAGAGCAACAATTATTGCATATCTCAATTGTTTAAATTATTAAATTAAATGGTTGATAGACAGCATGATTTTGGGCAATCTTCAAACTATTTAAATAAATATAGCTACATTGAAATCGATATGATATCTCACTTTAAAACTGCATACTAAATCTCCGTCCTAGAAAGAAAAGACGGAGATAATTCAAAATTTTCTCTATTTATTAGCTTAAGGTAAATCTGTACTACCCATCAAATAGCGATCGCATTCACGAGCTACACCCCGACCTTCGTTGAAAGCCCAAACTACTAGGCTTTGTCCACGACGGCAATCTCCTGCTGCAAAAACACCAGGAATATTAGTAGTGTA
>JBFRWE010000008.1:0-3791 GCA_051439345.1 Xenococcaceae cyanobacterium | reverse complement strand
TTGCCTAATAAAATCTGTTGATAAAGCTCTTGAAACTGCTGTTGTTGCTGCTCACTTGGTTGCCAAGATAAGGTATCCTCCCATATTTCTGTCATTAATGGCAGTCGATCGTCAATTTCATTCATTAAACTTCTTGCATAAATTATAAATTTAGTTTGTATTAGCTATCATTCTCCTCTGCTCCCCTGCCCCACTGCCCCTCTGCTCACCTGCCACATTGCCCTCTAACTACTTAGTTGTCATTTCTGCTGACTTTAATTCACCGTGATTGATTGTCCAACAGCGATCGGCAATTCGGCTTAATTCTTGAGGTTCGTGAGTGACAATCAGTAAAGTCCAATGTTCTTTTAACTTACCTAATAATTTAGTTAACTGGCGACGCATTGACCAATCTAATCCTGCGGTTGGTTCATCTAACATCAATAGATTCGGTTGACGAATTAATTGTACTGCTAAAGCAAGACGACGTTGTTGTCCTCCACTCAAAGCATGAGGAGGTGTACTTAAAGAAATATGCTCTAAACTCACTTCACTTAAAGCATCATGAATTCTTTGAGAACCTATTTCTGGATGTCCTATCCGTAATTCTTCTAATACTGTACCACCGCAAAAATGACGCTCAGGAAACTGAAAGACAAGTCCAGCTAGTCGCTGTAAATACATAGAAGAAAGTTCTTGATTACGCCAGAAAATGCTTCCTTCTGTTTGTTCAGCTAGTCCTGCCAAAATCTCCAACAGAGTAGTTTTTCCTGAACCACTAGGACCAATAATCAAACCTAACTCTTGCGGAGCTAATTTTAAATTTATTTTTTTAAGAATAGGTTGTGGTGTAGCTGGAGGATGATAACTAAGATTTTTAATAGAAAGCATACATGAATAAGCGCGATCGATTACACTAGGAAAGAATTTGCCAAACTTTGAAATTAAATAGATATTAACAAATATTTTGACTGCGGAATGCGGTGACTATCATCCCTCAGGAACTAGCTAATTAAATATTACGTCAAATTATTGAGAATACTTTGTTGATTGAGTATGCCAAAAATATCTAAGTTAACTTTCTTAAAGCAATTTTTGCTTATTTTATCTCTTACTTTTATTCCTACTTTAAGTATTAGTAATCATCCTGCTTTAGCTGAAGACCCTTTTAGAACTAAACAATCTCGTGATATAGGAGAATATACAGAAACTGCTTTTAAAACTCTTTTTTTTGAAGGGGATTATAAAACAGTTAATAAATATCTTAATTTAGCCGAGGCAAAAGAAACTGATGAACCTTTAACCTATGCCATAAAAGCTTCTCTTGCTTATACGGAAGAAGACTGGGGAACTTTAAAAACTTATGCTCTCAAAACTTTAGAAACTGCTCAAAAATTACAACCCAAAGATCCAGTCAGGGGGAATCTTTATTTGGGGGTTGGTCACTTTCTAGATGGCGCATATATATATGAAAAAGAAGGTGCGATCGGGGCAATTCAAAAATTACAGCTAGTCTTTAAATATTTTGATGAAGCAGAAGATAGCGATCCTAACGATCCAGAATTAAATTTAATTAAAGGATATATGGATTTATTACTGGCTGTAAATCTACCTTTTTCTAGTCCAGAACAAGCGATCAAACGTTTTCAAAAATATGCTGCTCCTAACTATTTAGTAGAAAGAGGTTTGGCTGTTGCTTATCGAGATTTAAAACAATATGATAAAGCACTAGAGTTTGCCAATAAAGCTTTAAAAATTGCTCCTGATAACCCAGAACACTTTTATCTGAAAGGACAAATACTCAGACAAATGGGCAAAAAGCAAAAGAACATTTCTATTTTAGAAGAAGCCTTAAATCACTTCGATCGAGCTTCCAGCAAATCTGCACAGTTACCTAAGTTTATTACTAAAACTTTAGAGCGAGAAATAAGACAAACTAAAGAAAAAATAGACGAGATTAAAGAGGACACGGGTGCGGAGGTCTCCTCCGTACCGTGAGATGTCCGTCGCTGAATCTGCTTCTCGTCTTTAGAAAATAGCATCCCATCAAAATTTCACTGCTTAAAAGTGATATCGCCAAGCCTGACCCTTGTGAGCATGGGTTCAAGCCCCGCCATGCAAGGGCGACCCTTCATCTTTCAGGCTTGTCATGACTAAGCATGATACAATTTAGCCATGTTAACCCGCACGTATGAATTCAAACTCAAACCCACTACCAAACAAGGGGTGAGTGTCAATTACGCTAAAATACAAAAGCTTGAGAGTTAGGCAGTTTTATTATGGGTAACACATTCGGACATCTATTTAGAATTACGACTTTTGGTGAATCTCATGGGGGAGGCGTAGGGGTTGTTATTGATGGTTGCCCTCCTCAACTACCAATATCCGCAGCCGAAATACAAGTAGATTTAGACCGCAGACGGCCAGGACAGAGTAAAATTACTACTCCAAGGAAAGAAACTGATACCTGTGAAATAATTTCTGGGGTCTTTGAGGGTAAAACTACAGGAACACCTATTTCTATTTTGGTTCGTAATAAAGATGCCCGTTCTCAAGATTATAATGAAATGGCGGTAAAATATCGTCCTTCTCATGCGGATGCTACCTACGATGCTAAATATGGTTTTCGCAACTGGAAGGGTGGAGGGCGTTCTTCTGCGAGAGAAACCATTGGGAGGGTAGCAGCAGGTGCGATCGCTAAAAAAATTCTTCAGCAAGTAGCAGGAGTGGAAATTGTTGCTTATGTTAAACGCATCAAAGATTTGGAAGCAGTAGTTGATAATAATACTGTAACTTTAGAACAAGTAGAAAGTAATATTGTTCGTTGTCCTGATAGTGAATGCGCTCAAGACATGATTGAATTGATCGATAGTGCTAGAAGAGATAAGGACTCTCTGGGGGGTGTGGTTGAATGTGTAGCCCGCAATGCCCCTAAAGGATTGGGCGAACCAGTATTTGATAAACTCGAAGCGGATTTAGCTAAAGGAATAATGTCTTTACCTGCCACCAAAGGCTTTGAAATAGGTTCTGGATTTGCTGGAACAACTATGACAGGTAGCGAACATAACGATGAATTTTATCTAGATGAAGCAGGAAACACCCGCACCGTAACCAATCGCTCTGGAGGAATACAAGGGGGTATTTCTAATGGCGAACATATTATTATCCGTGCTGCTTTTAAACCCACGGCTACCATTGGTCAAGAACAGAATACAGTAACTAAAACAGGCGAAGAAACAGTTTTAGCTGCTAAAGGTAGACACGATCCTTGTGTTTTGCCCAGGGCTGTACCGATGGTTGAAGCAATGGTAGCTTTAATTCTTTGCGATCATCTCATGCGAAATCACGGTCAATGCAATATTTTGTAGATCGCTCAAATCTAATAGCTGTCGTAATTGTTTTAGTAAAACTGCTTCATTAAAAACTAATAGTTTTTATTAAACATTCATTTCTAATTGCTGTGATTCTTTTTCTAGTAAAGCAATAAGATGATGATTACCACTAACTTTAGCTGCTTGTAGACGTTTTTCTAAACTAAGCCGAACATTATCAAGGTGAGTTTGTTTAGCTTTTTTGTCGTTTAGCTGATATTTTAATATATCTAATGCTAGGTGAGTACTTGAATGTACTTCTGACTGAGATTTTGGCAATTGACAAGTTTTTGGTAAACAACGATTTTTATAATTCCTTAATCGATTGTTTCTATAAGATTGAAAATCATTACTAGCAATATGACGAGGATAACCAAGATGAAAATTTGGTCCTTGATATTTATTAGTAATTTCTGGTTCGGTGATTTCTAAATTGGATGA
>JBFRWE010000007.1:0-5350 GCA_051439345.1 Xenococcaceae cyanobacterium | reverse complement strand
CTGGTACTTCGGCGACAATTTCTAATCCCTGAGCTAGGGCTAAAATAGAGGTTGCAGTAGCAGAGGCACTAGCAGAAGCTGAAGTAGTAGGGGTGACAAAAGCTCCCTCTATGGCATATCTTTGATTCACAACCCCTGTAAAAGGAGCAGTAATAATAGTATCTTCATACTGTATTTCTACTTGTTTGAGGGCTGCCCTAGAAGCTTCTACCGCAGCTTTGAGGGCAGCTATTTGGTCTTGAGCACTGTCACGATTTTGTGCTAAGGCTAAACGAGCTTCGGCTACGGCTGACTCTAGACGATTAATTTCTGGATTGCTGGTATTCTCTAACTGTTCTAATCTTTGTTTTAATTCGGTTAGGGTGGCTTGAGCATTTTGATACTCATTCAAAACTTCATCATTGCGATCTTGAGTAATTGCTCCCTCTTCAAGTAGATATTTATTGCGCTCAGTTCTTTGTTTAGCTAGTTTTAATCTAGATTCTGCTGCTTTGATTTGCGCTTTAGTTTGTTGAATATCTCTAGGAATTCGGGCTTTAGATTGTTCTAATTGAGCGATCGCTTGTCTTAATCTGGCTTCAGCTTGATCGATTTGACTATTAATTTCTGTTTGTCTAATCTGAAGATTAGCGATTTCTCCTTGGAGATTGGCTTGAGCTTGCAATTGCTGCATTTGAACTTCTACATTCTCCATTACAGCTAAAGTTTGCCCTTTTTTAACTCGATCTCCTTGTTCAACTAACAGCTTAACTAGACGACCAGGCGTTTTGGGACTAACATTAACACTTTTAATTGGTTTTACTGTACCACTAGCTTGAATTTGTACTGTTAAGTCTTGTTTTTCGGCCAAGACAGTTAATTCTTCAAGTCGATCTTGAAACTTAGAGCTTTTTATACTTAAATGAGTAGCAATTCCCAAAATTAAAAAACTACTACCAATTAAACCTATTATCCACGGAAGAGGACGAGTAACTTTACCAATCAAAGGAAATTCCATAAGAAATTGTTCTTAAAAATAAGCAATCAAATTGATAGATAATTTAATCTTTCTTGATTCTAATCAATTTTTTAACAGACAAAATCTTCAACAGGTAAGGTTTTAAGCTTGCCGATATCTAAACAATCCATTTAACATAGACTCAGGGATAGAGTCAGTAACAATACCTCAAAACAATATCGTGCCTAAACTTCATTGGTTATTTTCTTTAAGTGTCTGTGTTGGTTTATCTAGTCTAGCTTTTCCCGTTAGAGGGCAAGCACTATTACCTTATGTACCCAAACTAGATTCGGAACGTCTAGAACAACAAGGTTTAGAATTGCTCCAAGATGCAATTCAATTGATCAAGTTTCAGCAGTATGGTTTAGCTTTACCTAGAGCAGAATTGTCAACTCAGCTAGCTCCAGAAAGCTATGAATCTTGGTTTATTCTCGGCAGTCTATACATGCAGCAAGACAAATTAGACCAAGGTATACGAGTTTTAGAGAAGGCTCAAGTCCTAGCTCCTCAACAGGAAGAAATCATGTTTACTTTAGGCAATGCTTATTTCCAAAAGGGGAATTATCAAGCTGCCCTCAGGAAACTAGAAGCAGGATTAAAATTACGAGGCAACGCTCCTGAAGCATTATTTGACTTAGGTAATACCTATTTGAAACTAGAGCAATTTTCTCAAGCAGTTTCGGCCTACGAAAAAGCTTTCAATCAAGAAAAAAGCTTTTGGCCCGCGATTAATAATGTAGGACTAGTAGAATATGAACAAGGGAATGTAAACAAGGCAATTAGAAAATGGGAACAAGCATTATCTATTGATGGTCAACAAGCCGAGCCACAGTTAGCTTTAGCAGTAGCTTTACACAATAAAGGAGAAACAAAAAAAGGAATTGAATTAGGAGAAGCGGCCCTAACTCTGGATAATCGTTATGCAGACTTGGAGTTTTTACGAGAAAATCTCTGGGGTGAAAATCTGATAGAAGATACTAAGGATTTCTTAGCTACTCCTCAGATGCAAGCTATTGTTAGCCGTTATCAGCAAGAGCCGGTCGAAAATGAGTAGGAGCAAGGTATTATCTCGCTCTTAGGTAGGTTTATGACCTCTGGTATATAAACATAAGTATTTGTCAGGTTAAAATAGTTTTGTTTGTCTGATAGATATATGGCATTGCTTGATATCAAAGCTTTTGTTTAGAGCTTGAGAAGAATTTTTACCTATGCTATATCTGAATAGCTTAACCAATAATTGCAAGGGAGAAATTGAGCAGAATGAAAAAAATGGGAACTCATCTGGTGGTAGATGCATGGCAGGCACCGGCGGAGCTACTCAACGATCCAGAAAGAATTCGGAGTGCTTTAATCGAAGCGATCGCTGCTGGAGAAGCAACCTTAATTGATTTATGTGTACACCAATTTAGTCCCCATGGAGTTACCGCTACAGTTACTCTGGCGGAGTCTCATATTGCTATTCATACTTGGCCAGAATATGGGTATTTTGCAGCAGATTTATTTTTCTGTGGTCAAGGAAAACCAGCAGTAGCAATGAAGGTTTTGCAGCAGGCTCTTCAAGCTAGACAAGTAAAGATGCAAGAAATCGAGCGGGGATTTCCCCATAATACTAACACCGAAAATATTCAAGAGGATAAAACTTCACCAAATCTCGCGCTCAATATTAAGCAAAGATTAGAAGCATACCTATCTTAGGTCAAACTTGACTATTTTGGTAATAGATTACTTTTAATGTTCCCTACTACTATCTACATAGCTTAATAATGGCTGATAATCTTATCTTCAAGCTCGTCTTGATTCTTTTGCTTAGTGCTTTACCTTCACTAGTGTCTTTTATCATATTGCGCTCGGTGAAGCAAAGGTGGCAAGCAAGACTTAGGCGCGCTCGTTGGATGACAGCCTATCATTCCAGGAATGAATCTGCCAGACTCTATCATGGAGACCCCAGACTGGAGCTAGAGAGGTATTTTATTGGCGATATTAATTGTCGTTATAATGCGCGCTCGCCTTATATTCGCTGTGCCGTTAATCCTAGTGGTCCTTGTAAAGACTGTTCCCACTATGAGGCTAAAAATGCCCAAGATGACCAAAAATACTAATTGCTTAATTTAAATTCTGATGACTACAATTTCTTGGCAGGCGATCGCTGATGAGCTTAAAGGTTTAGAAATTATTAGGGATATCTCGACCCTAACTAAATTATCTTTAGACTATTATCACTTTAGCCCTATTCTTCAATCCCAACTAGAAGATAAAAGAGGTAATTTAGCGGTTTGTCCTGTCAATGAGGCAGAAGTCATTCAGGTAGCCCAAGTTTGTGTTAGGCATAACATTCCTCTGACAGTAAGAGGCGCAGGGACAGGGAATTATGGTCAGTGTATTCCCCTAGAAGGAGGCATAATTCTCGATATCAATAAAATGAATCAAATTCGTTGGCTAAAACCAGGAATAGCTTGTGTTGAGCCTGGAGTTAAAATGGCAGCGTTTGATAAACAAGCTAAGGCAATTGGTTGGGAATTACGCATGGCACCTTCTACTTATCGCACGGCAACTATTGGCGGTTTTGTGGGTGGTGGTAGTGTAGGAATGGGTTCGATTACCTATGGACAATTGAAAGATAGAGGCAATTTGTTGGCAGTACGTCTAGTTACCCTCGAAGATCGACCCCAAATACTAGAGCTACGAGGCGATGAAGTGCAAAAAGTAATTCATGGTTACGGCACTACAGGCATTGTTACCGAGCTAGAAATTCCTCTTGCTCCAACTTATCCTTGGATGGAAATTATTGTTGTCTTTGATAAGTTTATGACAGCAGCAAAATTCGGACAGGCTTTGAGTGATAGTGATGGTATGGTTAAAAAACTAGTTAGTATTCACGCTCAACCTATTCCTATTTATTTTCAGGCTCTCAAGGATTATCTGCCTGAAGGTAAGCACTGTGCCTTGTTAATGATATCTGAATATTCTTTTGAGCCATTTCAAGAATTAGTCAAAGAGTATCAAGGAAAAATTACTTATCTCAAAACAGCCCAAGAAGCAAGTAAAGGAACTAGCATCTTAGAATTTACTTGGAACCATACTACACTTCACGCCCGTAATGTAGACCCCAACTTAACTTATCTCCAGACTTTCTATTTCACCCTCGAAAAAGTAGAGCAAATGTATCATCATTTTGGAGATGAGGTAGCAATTCATTTAGAATTTCTCCGCGCTGGTGGAAAAGCTGTTCCTGCTGGTTTACAACTGGTGCGTTATTCTACAGAAGAACGCCTCAATGAAATTATTCGCTACCACGAAGATAACGGTGCGTTTATTGCTAATCCCCATGTCTACACTATTGAAGATGGTGGGGATAAAAAAGTTGATCTAGATAAAGTAGAATTTAAGCGCAAAATCGATCCTCATGGCTTGCTTAACCCTGGTAAGATGCGTGGATTTAAGCAAGTAGAAAGTAATAAGTAATAAGTAATAAATAAGTAATAAATAAGTAATAAGCCAATCAATTTTTATTGGGGATTTACTTGGGCAAAAGGTAAAATCAACTAGTAGATAAAAGTTAACAAATGCAAATTAGAAGAATTAATCCTAGTCCCCAGGTAAATACTGGAGAGGTTGTTTATCAAAGTAATATCCCTAATAGCCAACCCCAACATATTCTAGAAGAAATTGTCTGGCACAAAGAGGCAGAAGTGGCAAAAATGCGCGATCGCTTGTCTCTGTTAGAATTACGTCAACAGGTGGCAACAGTACCTCCCCCTCAAGATTTCTTGTCGGCTTTACGTCAGGGGAAAACTAATCCTGCTTTGATTGCTGAAGTAAAAAAAGCATCTCCTTCTAAGGGCGTGATTAGAGCAGATTTTAACCCTGTAGCGATCGCTAAAGCCTATGAACAAGGCGGGGCAAGCTGTCTATCTGTTTTGACTGATGTTAAATTTTTTCAGGGTAGCTTCAATAATCTAAGTTTAGTTCGTCAAGCAGTAGATTTACCTTTATTGTGTAAAGAATTTATTATCTATCCCTATCAAATTTATTATGCTCGTGCTCAGGGTGCAGATGCAGTTTTATTAATTACGGCTATTTTAAGCGATCGCGATTTACAATATTTTGTCAAAATTACCCATCTTTTGGGCATGACTCCTCTAATTGAAGTACATACTTTAGAAGAATTGGATAGGGTTTTGGCGATAGAAGGGGTTAATTCAATTGGTATTAATAATCGTAATTTAGAAGATTTTTCCGTTAGTCTGGAAACAACCAAGGAGATTTTAGCTGCTAGAGGCGAAGAATTACAGCAGCGCAATATTTTAGTTGTCAGTGAATCAGGATTACATACAGCCCAGGATTTAAAGTTTG
>JBFRWE010000006.1:0-7260 GCA_051439345.1 Xenococcaceae cyanobacterium | reverse complement strand
ACTTCTGGTATAAGTTGCTGGTTAACGTTAATTTTAGTAGCATTCTTACTTGGCTCGATCGGTTTAGGTTGGGTTGTTAACGGATTTTTAATTTTGGTTGCTTTACTGATAATTACTCCAGTCTTAGCCTTGGTAGGATTACAGTGGTGGCTAAAAAGGAATTTAGTACAAGATCGATGTCCAGTATGTAGTTACGAATTTACTGGTTTTAATAACACTGAATTTCGATGTCCTAATTGTAGTGAACCTTTAAAAGTAGAAGGAGGACAGTTCAGCCGTATAACTCCCCCTGGTACTATTGATGTAGATGCAATAGATATTTCTGTTCAACAAATAGAGGAAGAAAAATAATGTTTATTTAGTAGAAATATTTAAAGTAAACTGATAATTTTTGCCAGTAAGATCTCCTATGTATATTTTGTATTTTCCTGGTTCCCAAACTCCTGACATTTCTGGTTTGAACCCAGATGCTGCATCTCCTAAGACGCAAAAACTATCTTGGGATGAAGGACCTTTAACTAATAAGGTAGGCTTGCCACCACTAGCTTGTACTGTTAAGCGCATATAATCCACTCTCTTGGGTAGGTTAATTTCATAATTAGGAGATGAAGCAATATATCCACACCCTTTGCTATTTATTGGTCCTCCAGTTTGTCCTTGAATACTTTGGGTTTTAGTATCAAACTTCAAGTCTATTCCTATGGGTTTACCATTTACCTGCCTGACATTATTAACTAAAAAAGTCATAGTTAAGCTGGTAGTAATTAAGAAATAATAGATAAATTTATTCATAGATTTATAAGATTGCCCTAATTTCTGAATAGAAAAAAGTATTAGAGATACTAATATTCTAGTGGACTAAAAGACGATCTAACTCAAGAGTTGTTCCAGTTTTTTAATAGTCCCGTATTGTTACTTTTTAATTTAAAATTAATGAAAACTTCTCTTAATCTTCACAAAGAACATCTCTGTTTTGGAGGAAAAGTCGCTTACTATTCTCATCAATCTGATACTTGTCTTAGTCAGATGAATTTTGCGGTTTATATTCCTCCCCAAGCCAAATCCAAACCTGTTCCTATTCTCTATTATCTTTCTGGATTAACTTGTACAGAAGATAATTTTACTGTCAAAGCAGGAGCGCAAAAATATGCAGCCCAATACGGTATCATGCTAGTCGCTCCAGATACTTCTCCTCGTCATACAGGTATACCAGGAGAAGATGATGATTGGGATCTAGGTAGTGGTGCAAGTTTCTATGTTGATTCTCTAGTCGAGCCTTGGCAAAAACACTATCAAATGTATAGTTACGTTACTCAAGAATTGCCAGCATTGATAGCAGCTAATTTTTCAGTTTTACCCAACCAACAAGGCATTATGGGTCATTCTATGGGGGGACACGGTGCCTTGATTTGCGCTTTAAAAAATCCAGACCAGTATTTATCTGTTTCTGCTTTTGCTCCTATTTGCGCGCCCATGAGTTGTCCTTGGGGAGAAAAAGCATTTACTAATTATCTCGGTACAGATCGACAAAAATGGCTTGATTATGATGCCAGCGAATTAGTGCAACAGAATCAACTGAGTAGTACTATTTTAATCGATCAGGGTACAGCCGATCCTTTTTATCAACAACAACAGTTGCTTCCTGAAATCTTTGCCTCAGCTTGCCAAAAAGCTGGTCAATCTCTAAATCTAAGATGGCAACCAGGCTATGACCACAGCTATTTTGCGATCGCTAGTCTCATCGAAGATCATATTCGTCACCACGCTGAGGTTTTAAGTACTTAAGCAAAATTAGTTGTATATTCCATTTTTCCCTAACACCTAACACCTAACACCTAATCCCGATCTCAACTATCCAATTAATTTGGCACAACGTACTTATGTGCGCGAGCATTAGAACAATAGTACTTTAGCCAAGGAAGACAAGCGATGATAGGTCATACTTAAAGCGATCGCGCAGTGCCAGCTTCGCTGATCGCGATCCTCTTCTCAAAAGGTTTACCTGAAAAAATACCTGAATTTTTCCCCTTTTACTAAACAAAAACAAGAGGGACAATACCAGGGAAATATATCTAAACTCTTAATTTGTCTAAATAATACTTGACTTTTGTTGCTCAAATTACCAAGTAATCCGCGAGGTTGGTATTGCACAATCAGGCGAAGCTTTACAAAGTAAGGTTGCAAATCGGCAGATTTTAAATCAAGAAGACCAATAAATTTTATAAGTAAAGTAAAAATGGATAACCCAGAAATATTAAATCTGATGGAAACTCTTCTAAAATCAGGGGATATTGTCAACTCCCGTTATCGCATATTACAAAAATTAGGTCATGGTGGTTTTGGTCGTACCTATTTAGCAGAAGATATCAATCGTTTTAACGAATATTGCGTCCTTAAAGAATTTGCTCCTCAACTTCAAGGCTCATTTGCTCTGACAAAAGCACAAGAGTTGTTTGAACGAGAAGCAGGAATTCTCTATCGGTTGCAGCATCCACAAATCCCTAAATTTCGTGAATTATTTAAGTATAAACAGGAAGATGAGGGGCACTTATTTTTAGTCCAAGACTATGTAGAAGGTCAAACTTATCACACTATATATAATAATTATGCTCAAGAAGACAAAAGATTTAGTGAAACGGAAATAAATCAGTTACTCTGCCAACTTTTACCTGTCCTAGAATATATCCATTCTATGGGGGTGATTCACCGCGATATTTCCCCTGATAATATAATTCTACGCAGCACAGATGAAATGCCGATGTTAATTGACTTTGGCAGTATTAAGGAGGTGGCAACCAAGGCACAATCTCACTTACTTGAGGAAACCCCAGGCGCAGCAATTCCACCTCTGATGGGTACGATAATAGGCAAGATTGGCTATGCTCCACCAGAGCAGATGGAGAGAGGAATTATTTTTGCTCACAGTGATTTGTATGCTTTAGCTGCAACAGCAGTAGTCTTGCTGACGGGTAAAGAACCACGAAAATTAATTGATCCCAACAGTTATGAGTGGAATTGGCAAGAGGAAGTAAGTGTTAGTCCTAAATTGGAATGGGTATTAACCACAATGTTATCTCCCAAGACCAGCGATCGCTTTGGTAGTGCGACGGAAGTACGAAAAATTCTTGAGGATATTTCTATCTCTATTCCTGAAGACAGAACCAATCTTTCTACTACAGAGATGTTAAGCATTAAAGATCGACCTGTGAGTGAGGAATCTAGATTGAGTAAAATTCAGATTTTTTCTCTCTTAAAACCCAAGTTTCTACTTTTTGCTATTTTGATGGGAAGTGTATTGCTAGGAAGCTTTTGGTGGTGGAAAAATCAAGATTTAGCTAGGGTTTCCCACAATCCTTCTAAATCTTACCATTCTGCTCAGATAAAATCTTTATTGTCTCAAAGATTTAGTCAAGGAGAAAAGCTCTTAATCTCTACAACAACAAGACTAGAAAAAGAGTTAGCCGTAACTGCATTTAGACAGGGAGATTACCACAATGCCGAATCATTATTTTCAGCCTCTCTCAAAAAGAATACTAATGATCCAGAAACATTAATTTATCTTAATAATGCTCGCATTGGTGAAGAAAAATCTTACAGGATAGCGGTTTCTATTCCGATTGGCTCTGATGTTAATGGAGCTAAGGAAATTCTGCGGGGTGTTGCTCAAGCTCAAAATCAAGTAAATCAAGCGGGCGGAATTGACGGGATTCCGCTTAAAGTCCAAATTATCAATGATGATAATAACCTAGAAGTAGCAAAACAAGTGGCGCAAACTTTGAGTGACACCCCAGAGATTTTAGGAGTAGTTGGTCATTATGCTAGTGATGTTACTTTAGCTACAGCCCCAATTTATCAATCTGGTCAATTGGTAGCAATTTCGCCTATTAGTACCTCGGTTAAGATCTCTAAGTTGAGTCCTTATCTATTTCGCACTGTTCCTAGTGATTATATCGCTGGCAGAGGTTTAGCCGAATATATGCTTAAAGAGATGAAGCAGCAAAAGGTAGCAGTGTTCTATAATTCCCAAAGCAATTATAGTCAGTCTCTCAAATCAGAATTTGTTACTGCTGTTGCTTTAGGCGGAGGACAGATAGTTGGTGAATTTGACTTATCTAATGCTAATTTTAGTGCTGCCAATAGCTTGAAACAAGCAATGGATAAAGGGGCTGAAGTGTTAATGTTAGCAGCTAATACTAGCACTCTTGACCAAGCTTGGCAAGTTATTCAGGTTAATAATCGACAACTCAGTTTGTTGGCTGGAGATGATGTCTATACCCCTAAAACTTTAGAAATCGCAGGAGCATTAGCTGAAGATATGGTGTTAGCCATTCCCTGGCACATTCAAAATCACTCAGATGCCGAATTTGCCCAAGTTGCTCGAAAACTCTGGGGAGGAGATGTAAACTGGCGCACAGCAACAGCATATGATGCTACCACTGCTTTAATTGCTGCGATCGAGCGCAGTCCTAGTAGAATTGGGATACACGAAGTCCTCTCTAATCCTAATTTTTCTACATTCGGTGCTAACCGCCAGATTCGCTTTTCTCCTTCAGGCGATCGTATCCAGGGAATTGAGCTAGTCAAGATTCAAGCAAGTAATAGTCATTCTTTCGATTACGAGTTTGTACCTATTACTAATAAAGTAATGAGTAATAAATAAAAGCCCACAGTTACAAAATATTGCCAACTAGCTTGAAAAAAATTATTAAGCTTAAGTTTTAACTATGCTACAAACAATTTTCGATAGTTAACATTCATTAACAATCTAAGTTAATACTTCTTAAATAAGCTTCTTTCTCGATAAAAATACCTGAAAAAATACCTGAATTTATCCCCTGGAATTCACCGTAATCTACTCACATAATACTAATATAATGAACTTGACAAAATAAACTATACTATGAAAATTCTGCTGTTAGCATCAGCCTATAACAGCATGACTCAAAGGTTTCATGTTGAGTTAACTTATCTGGGGCATGATGTCTCGCTCGAACTGGCTATTAGCGATGTGGTCATGACAGAAGCAGTTAAGCTATATCAACCCGATCTTATCATCGCTCCCTTCCTCAAAACTGCCATTCCCGAATCTATCTGGCATAACTATTTGTGTATTATAATTCACCCTGGTATTAAGGGCGATCGTGGGGCTTCCTCCATTGACTGGGCTATTCTCAATGATGAGCCAGAATGGGGAGTTACAGCACTCCAGGCTAATGGGGAAATGGATGCTGGTGACATTTGGTCTTCGATTAACTTCTTGATGAATGGGGAAACCAAGAGTAGTATCTATCGCGGAAAGTGCGCTCAAGCTGCGATCGAGTCGATTAAGCAAACCCTAGAGAATTTTAACAACAAGGATTATGTTCCTGAACCCCTAGACTATACTCGTCCCGATGTTAAAGGTTGCTGGCGAGATCCCATCAAACAAAAAAATCGAGCGATCGACTGGTCTAAGGATACTACAGAGACAGTAATTAGAAAAATCCGTAGTGCTGATAGTCAGCCAGGAGTACTAGATAATCTCTTTGGCAAACCTGTCTATCTGTATGGAGCCTATGCAGAAAATTCTTTGATTGGCATGGCTGGGAAAATCATTGCCCAAAGACATGGTGCAATTTGCCGAGCAACAGTGGATGGTGCCGTATGGATTACCCATTTGAAGCAGAAAAATCAAGGCACTCAAACCTTCTTCAAGCTTCCTGCTACCTTGCTACTAGGGGAGATGCTCAAAGATGTTCCTGAGATACCCGCACCATTAGAACTTTCTGCTGAATGCCAAACCTTCCGAGAAATTTGGTATGAAGAGAAGAATCAGGTTGGCTACCTCCATTTTCCTTTTTACAACGGTGCTATGACCACAGATCAGTGTATACGATTGCGTAATGCCTATCTATATGTGAGAAGCCGTGATACTAAAGTCATTGTACTTTTAGGTGGAGCTGACTTCTGGTCTAATGGTATAAATCTCAATGTAATTGAAGCAGCTGCCGATCCAGTTTTAGAATCTTGGCAAAATATCAACGCGCTTAATGACTTTGTCTATGAAGTACTCAGAACTGACACCCATCTTACTATTGCTGCCATGCAGGGAAATGCTGCTGCTGGTGGGGTAATGATGGCACTGGCTGCCGATCGAGTGTATGCCCGTACGGGAATTGTCTTAAATCCTCACTACAAGCGTATGGGACTTTATGGCTCTGAGTACTGGACTTACTCGCTTCCTCGTCGAGTAGGTCAAGATATAGCTCAAAAACTCACAGAGACATGTCTGCCCATAGGAGCCCAATGTGCAAAGCAAATTAGCCTTATTGATGACTATTTTGCAGAAACCTCTACCGAATTCTGCCAACTTGTGACGCAGAAAGCAGAGCAAATAGCTCAGAGTGAAGACATTGGTAAGATTCTACAAGTGAAGAACAAGCGTCGCTTTCTAGATGAGCAATATAAGTCGTTAGAGGAATATCGTCGAGAAGAATTGGAACAAATGAAGCAAAACTTTGTTAGTGCTGCTTACGCAAAGGCTCGTCACAACTTTATTTATAAGGTTAGTCCTACTGAAACACCAAAGCATCTAGCTAAGCATCGCCATAGTTCTGAGGAAGTCCTTCTTTGTAAAGTGTTTAAGCCCCAATAAGCCCTTATCAGAATTTTGGTAATTTTTTTAAGTTGTTACTAATACCTACTACTTAAACAAAGGGGAGATAACAAACAATGTCAATTTGGTTCTTAATATTACAAAATATAGTATATTTCTTCCAGAAGTTAGGAAAAGTCAACAATAATTTATCTGAACAGTTTTAGTTTCTGGAGAAATATAACTAATTCCAACCCAGTTTGGCGATCGCTATTTTCAACTGATTGAACTTCGTTCAGATATTGCAGATAAGTTTTCTCGTTTTAAGCTTAGACGCATTTAAACTGCATTCTTCAATTCTGGTCAAGGCAATAGGCAAGAGGGAATAGGCAACAGAGAGTAGGCAACTTAGGTGAGTCCAAGCTTACTAGATTGACATGAGGTTCGTTGCTGGGTAAGTCCGTCCCTTGATTGGCGAAGAGTGTCACAGCCCTAATTCTGTTAAACCTGGATGATCTTCTGGTCTGATATTTCCCTTCCAAAAGAATTGACGTTCCTTTACCTTAATTCTCACATCATTGATGCTTGCTTCTCGACGACGCATTAAACCATGTTCATCAAACTCCCACAATTCATTGCCATGAGCGCGATACCATTGTTCCGAATCGTCGTGCCATTCATACTGA
>JBFRWE010000005.1:0-16213 GCA_051439345.1 Xenococcaceae cyanobacterium | reverse complement strand
CTAGAGTGCGAATACCTCCTGTATGTCCTGTTAGGGTGCGTAATAATTTCCCCGTTTTTACATCCCATAGTTTGATAGTTCGATCGTCACTACCGCTAACTATAGTTTGACCATCAGGCGCGAGCGCCATCACTTTTACGGCTGCTTGATGTCCCGTCAGAGTTTGCAGTAAATCTCCTTGTGATAAATGCCAAATTCTAATAGTCTTATCTTCACTACCGCTAACTAGAGTTTGACCGTCAGGAGCGATCGCGAGGGCATAAACCCATTGTTTATGACCGAATAAAGTAAGCCAAGGTTCTCCTGTTTGTAAATCCCACAATTTAATTTTATGGCTACCACTAGCAAGGAAAGGGCGATCTCGAAGAGATCCGCTAGTCTTCGACGCACTTCGTGTACGCAGTGTGCCAGAACTAATTGCTAGAGATTTAATACTCTGTTTATGACCAAATAAAGTCTGTTCTAGTTTTCCTGTTGGCAAATTCCAAATTCTCAGATAGCTTCTTTTTGTAGTTGTGTCGCTACAGACTAGTTTATCTCCATCGGGACTGAGAGTAAGAGCGATCGCTTTACCAGAATATCCTCTCAGTTGATGGGTGGGAGATAACTGGACTTTTCTGCGTTTTAGCTGCCAAAGATCGAGGGTTCTGTTGGCACTTTTGCCGATCAGCTTACAGTTAGTTGAGTCTAGCCACAAGCAGGCAACTTGACCAGAAATTTCTGTGACAGTATAGTCGAGGGCAAAATGCTCGACCTTTTGAGAGTAGGAGTGGGAACGGCGATCGCACAGAGTATTAAGTAATTCTTGTATGTATGCAATACCAGAGCGATCGTTGAGTCCAGACAAGCAAGCTTGAAGATTGACCAGATATTCCCAATCTTCTGTCGTAATATTCGCTTGAATCCTCTCTAAATCTAATCTTCCTTTTGCTGAAGATAGTTGATGCTGTTGTAGCCAATGCTGCCAGGAATATTCTATCTGTTCTTTAGCCAGAGAGAGGTCTAATGGGAGAATACTGCGAGCTAATTTTAAACTCAGTTGAGGAATAGAGTTAGGTCTTTCTCGAACTAATACTTGCAATATCCTTTGATAAATAGAGATACTGGCATCCATAATAGCTGGTAAAACTTCAGATTCATCACCAGATTCGCCTAGCAACTGTGGTAACCATGTAGGTAAATGAGGAGCAAGATTATTTTCGATTAAGTAGTGAATATCTGTAACCCAACCAGCAACAAGACATTGGCAGATACTTAAAAATTGACAGATATACGCAAAATCTTGACGATTAACTTGGTAAACAAAGCTTAATTCCTCAGTTTCAATACCTGATGCTCTTAATTCGGCTATTTCTTCGATAATAGCTAGATTAATATCATTATCTCCCCCTAATTTGGCTGCTTCTTCAGGAGATTTACCTAGTGCTAAAAGCTTATTTTTAATTTCTTTCCATCGTAAGGCTCTAGCTTTAATGGATGTTTCCAGAAGACTGCGATAAGGCAATTTTAAAAGAGTTTCATAGTAATATTGCTTTTGCTGACTTCCCCAATAGCCTAAACGCAGAACGATATAATTACTTTCAATTCCTGTTTCTAAAATTAAAGTAGGCTCTGTTTGTAAAGCTGCAAATAAAACTTTAATACTAACTTCGCCGCAGAAATTATTATGATTCCAAGCTCCTCCTAAAAATTCCGTTGGTCTTACCGTACATTGGGAAGAATAGTTTTGCCCCAGAAATTCTCTTAAGTTTTGCGCCAATTCTTGTTCTATTTCTTGAATTTCTACGCCGATCGACTTAAACTCTTCTAAGTTGTTTTGGGGAGGAGCTACTAAAATCTTTAGAGGGATTGGGCGATCGTCGAGCCGAGAATGGATTAATTGACTAGGTAATAAACGCAGAGGCCAATATTCTAAATTTTTATTGATTTCTGGTGATTTTAAGCCCGTTTCTGCTGCTTTCTGGGTTAGTTGTTCTAAGAAATCCTGCTTAGTTATTGATGAATAGCCATTAATTGGTTGTTTTGATTGTACTACCGAGTTGTTTTTAATCGTATCTGACTCGAAGATTAAACTTCTAGTTTGAATTACCTTTTGAGCGATGGCAGTATGATTTTCTCTCAGACCCAAAGATTTTAAAGCAAGTTGAGCTTGCTTGTTTTGATGATTTTTGATTTCGCTTTGAACTGTATCTAAAAGAATATTAGTTCCCGTGTAAGCCAAAGTATTCAAAATTGGTTTGGCTAGTTGAATTAATAAGTTAAACCACTGCTCCATAAAAATTATTTCGAGCTTAAGAAATTCGGTTTAGCTACTAAATATAGCACTGTAGGGGGTTTGGTTGCAAAAATTCTATTAGTAAGATTAGAAGAGCGATCGTGCCGCGCTGGCACTGCGCGATCGCCCATAACACCTTGTTTAGCAAAAAAAGTCATGGACGATCGTCTAATTAACTTTGATATACTTCCGCTTCTCTTTCTTCCAATTGCACACGCTGCTTACTAATTTTATTTCTGTGGGTCATACCAGATCCGATCACGAATGCAGCTAAACCAACAAGAGGACTAATTAGAGTGGGAAAACCATCAAATTCCGTTGTAAAAATGTTATTAGGAACATATAAAAGCGTATTTTCGATCCCAAAAGAGGTTGGCATCAAGACAAATAATACTAGCCTAGTGAACGAACCCAGAATAATACAGGAAAGCGCACCTTGCCAAGTTGCTTTTGACCAGTAAAGACCTCCAGCTAGAGGAACTACAAGACCTGCAAATCCTAAATCAAAAGCCAGTAATAATAGAACTCCCGTTTGGGGTACTTTTAAAGCAAAAATAACGCCGAAAAACGTAATGACAAAAGCCATAGCACGAGTAAGCAATAACAGCCTATTCCCGGCTCCATTATATTCATCATGCCTAATTCCCATAATATTGTGAGCAATCACGGAAGAAGTACCTAAAATTGCCCCATCAGCAGTAGATAGAGAAGCAGAAAGAATCGCTATGATTACGAGTAAGGCAACTATTGGGGGAACTACACCATTGAGTAAAGCGTAAAGAACTGGTCCATTCTGGACAATTTCTGCTTCTGCCAGAATTTGGGGAGCAGATAACGCAATCAAGGAAAAGGGAACACCCACAATTAAAGTACCAGCACCGCCGATTAAACAAGCTCTTTGGGCGGTTTCTGGATTTTTAGCCGCAAAAATTCTGGCCATAAAGTCGATCGCGACAATATCCCCCAATCCCAATGCTAAGAGAGTCGCCCAGTTAATTGCTGCGCCAGCAGCAGGATCGCTTAGTTGCGCTAAAGCGAAAGGTCCTGCATCTGTGTTGATTTCTAAGCCAAAATTGGCAGTGATGAACACAAATAAAGCTAACGAACCAATCAAAGCGATCGCCACTTGAATAGCATCAGTATAAGCAACAGCGAATAATCCGCCACTGGCAGTATAGATTAACACTACAATTGCCAGCAGCATTACTCCTGCGGTGTAACTTGTGCCTAAAAAAGCTTGAAATAAGTATCCTCCTGCCACTAAGTTACCAGCCAGCAGAAAAGAAAAGCTTAACACCATTAGCAATGATGCTACCACTTCAGTTGTGCGGTTGTATTTAACTCGATAAAAGTCTGATAACGTAATTAAACCCATGCGGTTCATGGGTTTAGCAAAAAATAGTGCGGTTAAAAATAAACATAATGATAAGCCAATGGGCAAAGATGCACCAGCCCAAAAACCCCCTATGGTAACTAAATCTGTATTGCCTAAAGTAGCGTTAGAATCTACCGACTGAGCCATCAATGTAGCTGCTGCCAAGGGTAAAGCCATTCCTCTGCCTGCAATAAGGTAGTTTTCGCTATCACCTTTGACTTGCTTGGCTGCCCACATCCCAATAGCTAGGGTGGCGAATAAAAACACTACAATACCCCAGAATAGAAGTTTTTCCATCATAAATTGCTCCTAGTCAATTTTCCTTATCCTTACTGCAACAACTTTTTCCAATTAGAGTTACTAGAATACTGGCTAGAATTACTTATATAGCAATTCTCGAATTAGTAAGGTACGCTTTGCTTAATACAAGTTCTGAGTTATTTTTTAGAATTAGTTGTATAACTTTTGGGGAACTTTTTCAGCCTTGCAACTATCTTAAACAATTGGGAAAATTTTGTACCTCAACTATTTCAAGAAAAGCTATAGTTTTTTCTTGGTTTAAATTTGCACTGCTAATTGTTTAGTCTGTTTAATTTGATTCTCTTGAATAACATTTGTAATCCAATCGAACCACTCTTCTAAACCAATGCCTGTCTTAGCTGACACAAAAATAATGTTTACTTGGGGATTCATTTGTCTTACATTATTAGTAATGCGCTCGAAATCGATATCTAAATAAGGAGCCAGATCGGTTTTAGTAATTAGTAAACAATCTGCTTCCTGAAACATCACAGGATATTTCAAGGGTTTATCTTCCCCTTCAGTAACACTGAGTAAAGCAACTTTTGCGTGTTCTCCCACTTCAAATTCCGCTGGACAAACTAAATTACCGACGTTTTCTACCAAAACTAACTCGAAATCTGTAGGATCGTAATTATGTTCTAAAGTGTGAATTCCTCCTGCGACCATTTTGGAATCAAGATGACAAGAACGTCCTGTATTAATAGGAATTACAGGAACATCATATTTACGCAAGCGATCGGCATCTAGTTCTGTCGTCATATCTCCTTCAATTACTGCCATCTTGAGTTTAGTTTTTAAAGACTTAAGCGTTTGTTCGAGTAAAACCGTTTTACCCGCCCCAGGACTGCTCATAATGTTGAGACAGGTAATACCCCATCGATCGAAATGTTGGCGATTGTGATCTGCCCCTTCTTGATTGGCATGGAGTAAGTTTATTTCTAAAGCAGCATCGAATGTTTGGTGCATTTTTTTCAAGGGTTGATGGTTAAGAGTGAATTGTTAAGGGTTAATTGCGGTGCGCTCCTGGCAATTTTTAATCTCCTTAGGAAAGCACACTGTTGTTATTGGGGGAATATTCAAGACGATCTATTTTTAGTTCTCGTCCTGAACGAATATCTTCCATGGGTGAATTACAATTGGGACAACTATATTGCAGCCCTATTTGTGGTTGATATTCTTGTTGGCAAGTATGGCAAAAAGCAATTAAGGGAGTTTCTTCGATCTCTAGTTCTACTCCTTCTAGGAAAGTATGGCGAGTTTGGACTTCAAAGGCGAACCGCAAACTAATTGGTTCGACACAGGTAAATTGTCCAACAATTAAGTTGATTTTGTCGATTTTGGGTTTTTCTGGCTGGGAATTGTACCAATCTTTAACTGTTAAGATTAAAGCCTTGGTCATATCGGTTTCGTGCATGGTTATTGATTTTATCTGCTTTAGTTAGGGCGATCGCTTCTTAGAAAATTTTTCCTCAAATTAAATAGAACAATCTAACCAAATAACTCACTCCTTTCATCTTGAATAAACCAAGATTTAATTAAATTCTACTAACTAAAATAATTAAATCCAGGGTTTGTCTACTACTTGAGCTTGAGAATGGATATAAGCTGGTTTTTCCTTTCTAGGTAATTGACCAGATCTCACTAAATGCGCCATAGTATCGCAAATTACACGAGTTGCCATTAATGCGGTCATATCACTCACATCATAGGGTGGAGACACTTCTACTACTTCTATACCGCAAACTTGGGTATTTTGGACAATTTTTTTGAGTAAAAATAAGGCTTCACGAGGTAATAAACCACCAGGTTCAGGCCAACCAGTACCAGGGACAAAACCGGCATCAATACAATCAATATCGAAGCTAATCCAAACACAATCTGTACTGTCAGTAGCTTTGGCAATGGCAAAATCTGCTGCTGCGTCTAAACCCATTTCGGTAATATCAGTAACAGTCAGAATATTGGTAGCCCTCTCTCGACATACTTTTACGCCTTGTCTGGGTACTTGCCAACCACCAATACCCATTTGCACTAAGTTTTTTGCTGGGGCATTTTGGATATTAGTGGCGTGAAACCAGGGACAAGTGTGCATTCTCTCATCTAGATCGGTTTCTTGAGTATCAACGTGGCGATCGAAGTGAATGATACCAACTTTTTTATCTCCTAGATGACGACAAATACCCCTAACTGTAGGAAAACCAATCGAGTGATCTCCCCCTAAAATAATGGGAAATGCACCAGAACTAAAGACATGGGCAACTCCTTTAGAAATCTGATCGAAAGACTTTTCATTATTGGCAGGAATGGTAAAGATATCCCCTACATCACAAAGGGTAATCTGTTCTCGTAAATCTACCCCCAATTCAAAGTTATAGGGAGTATAAAGAGCAGAGATCCTCCGAATACCTTGAGGCCCAAAGCGTGTACCAGGACGGTAGGTAGTTCCAGAATCATGAGGAACACCAATAATTGCTACATCATAATTACCTACTTGTTTCACATCTTCTAAATAAGGAGCTTTGAGAAAAGTATTAATTCCTGCGTAGTGAGGTAGTTCTCCTCGTGAAAAAGTAGAAATAGTACGATCTTTGATACTATCTGCTGCTTCTAAACCATATTTTAAACCTCGATCTACTTCTTGTTGCCACCCTGTCAGAGGTAGTTGTCTTTCTCTTTCCAAAGCTCGTTTTGCTTCACTAGAATAGCCATTTTCATCATTACTTGGTGGTTGAAATGGAGATTGCTCACTCATTAGATTACTCTCTTGCAATTTGCCTTATAGTTAGAAAAGCCCAGGACGATTAACACTTTGTTTCAAGTATCAAATCCTCCCGGGCTTTTTTCCCGCCGTGGAGCTACCCAATTAATTAGTACTTACTAATGAAGCAGAATTATTGAAAGTAGCCTGCTTCTCTTGGACCAGCCATTTATTAAAGCTTACTTTTAAATCGGAACCCTAGAAGCTATCTAAATTAAAGAAGCTACAATAGTGTATTGCTTAAATATTCTCCAATACTATCTGTTGGCTCAGAGTAAAAAAGTATAAATTGTTACTTAAATTCAGAAATAATCTCCTTTACTCCAAAACAGGAGCTAATTCTTCTACAGAACGAATAATAGCCGAGTTAGAATTCTGTTCGGAAGTAAAGATAGCATTCATTGCCTCTTCTAGAGTTGCTGCCATAACAATTTGATTTTCGTAAACGACAATAACCCTAGCAAGAATAGGTAAACTATTTCTTTCCGCTTCGATATATAGAGGTTCAACGTATAGCAAAGACTCTTCTATGGGAATAATTAACAAGTTACCTTGAATTGCTTGAGAACCTTCACGATTCCAGAGAGAAATTTGCTGAGAAATAACTGGGTCTTGATTAATTAAAGCTTCAATTTGGTTAGGACCATAGACCAGTTTCTGTTTGGGAAAAGTATATAGTAGTAGTCTGCCGTATTTTTCTTCATCAGAACGTGCTGCCAACCAGGCAATTAAATTAGGACGACTGGTAGGGGTATAAGGATGTAAAAGAATAAATTCTTCTGTTTGAGCATTAGGCAATCTGATGATTAAGTAATAGGGATCTATAGGTCGTACTTCTGTACCATATATTTCTTCAGGAATTTCCCATTGGTCTTCTCTGTTATAGAATACTTGGGGGTCAGTCATATGATAGGCTAGTAATCGCTCTGATTGGGTACTAAACAAATCCTCTGGATAGCGAATATGACTCCTTAGAGAAACAGGCATTGCTTCTAGGGGTTTAAATAATTCGGGGAAGATTTTAGCCCAAGTTTGGATAATGGGATCGTCAGGAGCGGCGATATAAAAATCTACATCTCCGTTATAGGCATCGACTACTACTTTGACAGAGTTACGAATGTAGTTAAAGTTGTTTTCTCCAGGATCGGAATAGGGATAAGAATCACTGGTAGTATAAGCATCAATAATCCAATACAGATAATTTTCGTCTTGTTTGTGTTCTTCTGGATTATTAGTATCGGCAACGACTAAGTAAGGATCGCGATCGAATCTTAAAAAAGGTGCAATCGCTCTGATGCGACGATTAATATTACGGCGAAATAGTAGTTTTGTCTCGGCGGTAAAGTTTTGAGTAAACAACATTTGCCAGTCTTGGAGGTAGTCGGCAAATAATATTCTTCTGGCAAAGTTACCAATTTTTATTCCCCCATCACCATCGTAGACGTTGTAAACATTTTCTTCTCCACTAGGATAATCTAGTTCCCTAACTTTGGTGGAAGTCATAATATAGTTATTCGTCAATTCACCGTAATAGATACGAGGTTTACCGATGGGAAAACTATCTCTATCTAACTCACTCGATAAGCTGAGAGTTTCTTGTTCATTAGTTGTTATACCAATATCTTTGACAAAGTAGTAGGGTAATCCTCCTTCATCTACCTTATTAACAGGAGAAAGAGTAAAACCATAACCATGAGTATAAATTAGATGTTCGTTAACCCAAGTTTTTGCCCTTTCTGGTACGGCACTATAATCTAATTCTCTCGGAGCAATAATTACTTGTTGTTTACTTTTTCCAGCTGCTGGTTCGTTTTTTTGCTTATTTTCTAGAAGATAGCGATCGATATCTGCATCTAGAAATTTATAGTAAAGTCTAATTTGTTGCAATTGACGATTAGTTTGCAAAATAGGGCGAGTATCCCAAAGACGAACGTTATCTATAGTAAGATCGTTTTCAGCAAGATCTGCAACAGTTAATTTTCCTTGGGGATCGAAATTTTTTTCATCAATGGCATCTAAATTAAAGGCTCTTCTTGTCATGGTAATACTGCGCTCTATGTAGGGTCTTTCTGTAGCTAATTCATTGGGTTGAACGATTAAACGTTGTACTGCTGCACAAGAAAGATTAGCCAGAGGTAAAATTAAGACATAAATTAAGAAGAAGACTAATAAGAGGGGGATTTTGATTAATTTTTCTGGTTTATACTTGCGTCGACGATATTCAGTAATACCTCGATATAAAAGAAAAATAGCCATGCTTATTGCTGTGAAATTAAGCACAGTTTCCCAAGGAAGTTGTACTTTTATATCTGTAAAACTGGCACCGTAAGTAATACCCCGCTCAGAGAACATTAAATCATAACGATTTAACCAGTGGCGTACACCAATACTGATCATAACGGTTGCACCTAAAAAGGTGAGGTGGCGCAGTTGCAAACGAGAAAAACCAGGAAATTTTCCTTCCGAAAGACTATTGCCTGAGAGTAAATACAGTAGAAGACAAGAAATAAAACCGTAAGTACATAGTCCCGAAAGCCAAAAATCGATTAACTGCCAAAAAGGTAAATTAAAAACATAAAATCCAATATCACGACCAAATTGAGGATCGACATAGCCAAAAGTATTAGACTGGACATGTTTTAAAAACACTGCCCAATTACCTGCAATAACTCCACCAAAAACTAAGCTTAAAATAATTGAGATCGCATTTAAGCAAATACGGGTTCTAATGATGAGAAAGAAAATAATTCCGGCTAAAACCCCCAATTGCCAAATATCATCCACCCAAGATACTAATAATTCTCTAACTGAAAAAAATTGCCATCGTGAAGGCAAAACAGGGGTGACATCAGGCAAACTATAATCAGGAGTAAGAGTCGATAAAGCTACTTTGCTATAGTTTAAAAACAGCAGAGCAATCAAAAAACAAGATATTAAGATTAAGGGCAATAATAAAGGTAACTCAAGGGCAGGAAAACGAGAATCGATCGAACAAGAACGAAAAGTGTAAACATTAGAAGTAGCTGTCTCTACAACCGATCTAGGATAAGTAATAGTTAACTTTTTCTGCTCTAATTTTAATTCTTCATGTTTTGGTAGTGCGTAAGCAATATTATCCAAATCAGTTTTTTGTTTGGGAGACCAACGCCATGCTAAATCATCAGCTATATGTAAATTTCTTAGTAAAAAGAAACTAGAAGTTCCACAAGCAAATATCCACAATAAAAACTGAGTTTGCCAACGTTTAACTAGAGTAGCCAGATAATTAACTTCTTGAAACCAAAGTATTTCCCCTCTAATCTGAGCAATCAAATTGAAAACTAACCAAGTTCCAATTACGACAGTGACAATACGAAATATTATTTCAGGAAAGCGTTTTGGCATAGAACTGTAGCTTACTTTTTAATTTCTGTTTTATCTTTTAGCTGTCAGCTATCGGCTTTTAGCTGTTACGTGCTGTTGGATAAAGCAACCCTATCAAAATCTGTGATTTGATGGTTGTCAAGTGATGCTAGCCTTGATATTCTTCTATTGTAAGTCTAATATAAATTAGCTACATTCTGGTTTCTTAGCTTTTAGCTGTTAGCTCTTCACTAAACAATCGGGGGAGTTTTGGAATTGAGGGGTGGTTCATAAAAACAAACTGCTGCATTCTCAGCACGATTTAATAACCATTCTGGAAGTTCAACCCATTCAATATAAGCGTCTGTACCACATAGAGACAGAATTTCGGCAATTTTATGATGACCCTTTTGCCAACGAAGATAAATATTTTTGGCTTGCCCAATATAGAGAACTTTTTGGTTAGCATCTACAACTTTATAGATACCGCTAACTTGAGGAAGATATTCTATTTGATTGATAGGGACTATATCTATAACTCCTCTAGATGAATATCTTTAAATTGTGTTTCTAGTTGAATACGTTGCCAATCAATTTCGATTTTTTCCTCATCTAAGCCAGCTATGCGACCAACTTTAAATAAAGAATCTTTGAGCATCTTTTCCGATACTTCTAAATCCTCTAAAGAAATATCTAAATTTTGTTCTCTTAATAATTTTATTTGTTCAAGAATTTGTAACCAGTGAGCTTTGTATCTTAAATCTTTTCCTTCGATTAAATCAGAATGTTCTTTTTTTAATTGCTTGGTATTTTGGGTAGAAGTAAGATTATAGACTTCTTGCTTAATTGATTTCAGTTTCATGGTTAATCTTTTTGAACAAGTTTGCTATATCTAATCGCCGATTTTACTAGTTTAAGAATTTCGGATTTTTCTAGATTAACAAGATCGCTGCCTTTTTCTACTGCTTTATTAACTGAACGAGTGCTATAGATAGCATTAACTTTGGCAATTACTTCTGGAGATATATTTTCTTCTTCGAGGAGTTTTTTGATCAGTTCTCTCTGTACTCGATAAGTATCATTCCAAGTTTGTAATGAACGCTGACTACTTTCTAGATTACCAATCCTTTTAATTTTTTCTGACCACTCATCCAGCAATTTTACTAATGCCGATGCTGTGCCAACTTTCGCTTTGGTAAAAATTCTTTTGAGTATTGCACCTTTATTTTGGCTATCCTGAATAACTTTTATGTGTTCATCATGATATTTTTCTAAGATTTTTTCGGCAGCACCGATTACGACTTTCTTTTCTTGTCTTCCCGTTACAGTACCTTGTTCTTTACGAATTTCATCTAGTACTTCATCATAGTTAGTCATGTTATGACGATAGTGATTAAAAAGCTGTCTGCCATTGGCTTTTTCAAAGTCAATAATTTGACCATTATCATCTTTGATCTGATAAAGATTTTCAGGTTTTGTTAATTTGACTCGATCGCGAGGACTAGAACTGCGTTTGTCTTCCATAAAATCTAGGGACTATCTTCTATCATCACCTTGACATCCTCCTAGCGCGGGACGCGCAGGATTCCCAATGCGTCCAACATTCTTGAGGTTCTTCATTCAACCAGCGACCTTAGTTACACTTGTTTCCAAATCTAACCAGAGGGTCATCTGTCCTGAAGCGTTGACTCCATAGTTTGAAGTAGTTTCGGGCTGCCCGCCCGTACCTTTGACTAAGATATTGATTGCAGCATTATGGTCACGACAAAGTATAGCCCCGCAACTGCATTGATGAGTGCGAGTACTTAAAGACTTTTTAATTCTTTGACCGCAATTACTACAATCTTGGCTTGTGAATTTTGGGTCAACAACAATGATTTCTCTATTAAATATAGTCCCAAAATATTCCAACCATTCTCGAAAAATAGACCAACTTGCATCACTAATAGAAAGAGCTAAATTATGATTTTTAACTAAACCACGTACATTAAGGTTTTCTAGCACAATCACATCGTTAGATGTGCATAGAGTTCTTGCCGTTTTCACGACAAAGTCTTTCCTCTGCCTAGAAACCTTAAGATGTGTTCTAGCTAATCTATTTATCGCTTTGTGTCTGTTGTTACTCCCTTTTTTCTTTCTTGATACCTGTCTTTGTCTTTTTTTGAGAAGCTTTAAAGATTTTCGTAAGAATTTAGGATTATTTATTTTATTACCATTAGAATCAGTATAAAAATGATTTAGACCTACATCAATACCAATTTTATTTCCTGTAGATGCTTGATTTTCGCTTCGTTCTACATCAATACAGAATTGAGCGTAGAAACCATCAGCACGTTTAATCAGTCTCACTCGTTTAATTAATTTTGGGTCGTAAAAATGTAAGTCACGACTACCAATCAATTTCATTCTCCCCATATTAAACTTGTCAGTCATTGTGAGATATTTTTTATTTTCAAACAATGACCAACCTGAAGTTTTATATTCAACAGAACGAGAATTTTTCTTAAAGCGAGGATATCCCTTCTTGCCTTTAGCTCCTTTCTTGCAGTTATCAAAAAAGCGAGATATAGCCAACCAAGTTCGTTCGGCTGCTGCCTGTCTAGCCATTGAATTTAACTTTTTAGCCCAAGGAAAATCAGGATTATCTGCTAATACTTTGGTGTACTTATTCAAAGCAAAGCGATTAATTTTATCTTCCTTTTTACTATTCATCCAATATCTCAAACAAGAATTACGAATGAACTGTGCAGTGCGAATAGCATCCCTTATCAACTGCTCTTGAACCGCACTTACTTTTAACTTAAACTCAAAGACTAGCATTCGCGCTCTAGCTTGCTACAATCTCATTATACCCTGCTTTACCGTTGCCAACACATTTATGTCGAAAGCCAAATACAGAAGCAGTCATAGGAGCGTATTTAATCTGACAGTACATATGGTTTTTGTGACTAAATATCGCCGTAAAGTTATTGATGCTCAAATGTTAACTGAACTCAAGAGTGTATTTGAATCAGTTTTAAAGGCTTGGAATTGCCAATTAATTGAATTTAATGGAGAAGCAGATCATTGTCATTTAATCGTGTCATTTCCTCCTCAAAAAAGACTAAGTGATTTAGTAGGAAATCTTAAAGCTACTGCGTCTAAAACTATGTGGAGAAAGTTTGAATCTAAGTTATCGAAAATTTATCGTCAAAAAGTTTTTTGGACTAGCTCATATTTTATTGCTAGCTGTGGTGGTGTCACTATTGATACACTCAGAAAATATGTTCAAAACCAAGATTCTCCTCCTCCCGCTAAACCCTGACCGTGATTCATGAGGGGCAGACGAGAAGTGGTTTCCCAGGCGTTTAAAAGCCCCGTCCTGCCACGGGACGTGGAGGTCTTCTCACGGAAGAGAGATAATATTTGTCATCATACAGTGGAAGCGAGCGCGATTACCGTGCAAAGCTTATTTGTCGCCATTAACTTAAGTAATCCCCATTTTGTAGACGAAGTATATTCCTAGAGAAAAAAGCTGAAAACTACCTGACCATTCTGACTATAGCTTCTGTCATCCTGTGGTTATAGTTTTAAAACACGCCCTAGCAGTCCTAACAGTTCGGATTTTACTACTCAAATCTTTTTATGAAGTTATGTTAATTTTTCTTAAAATCAATTAACATAGCTTATGTGTTCTTAAATATTTGCTTATAGACAAAGTTGCCAGTACCCATGAATTATTCCGAAAAATTATCTCTAGAACAAGAATTCACCTTAAGAAGGTTTGCCGATCGAGTTAGAACTCTTTCCTCAGAACAAGCACAGGATCTATCTTTAGAGCTTTATCGGCAAATGATGCTGAAAGATAACCTTTACCAAGACTTATTGCAAGAATATTGGGGGATAAGCTCAGTTAATCTTTCTACCTAAAGTTCTTTCAGTATTAGGTTGTTTATGTTGGCAATCTCAATCCAAATTGAAACTGTCATAATTCAGAACAATTTTACTTATCAATCAAGTTAAATCACCTAAATTTTTAAATACTCTCATGGAACTGCATCAGATTAAAGCCTATCTAGACAGCGCGAATCCTCAAGAGCGCATGAAAGCAATTACTGAATTAAGACATTATGAGCCTTCTTTGGTTGTTCCCCTACTCAAACGAAGGATGTACGATCGAGAATTTATAATTCGTTCCTTTGTTGCTACGGGTTTAGGATATAAGCGAACAAATGAAGGTTTTGAGTTGCTCTTAAATTTAATCGAGCATGACAAAGACTATAATGTCAGAGCTGAAGCAGCCAACTCCCTAGCTAAGTATGGCGAACAGTCAGTTCCACATCTGGTGAAATTATTCCAAGAAGACTCTAATTGGTTAATCAGACAAAGCATTTTTGCAGCTATTGAGCTAACAAATTATCCTGAAATACTCTTAGATTTATCTATTTTAGGTCTACAAGGAGACGATCCAGTAGTTAAAATGACTGCGATCGCCAATTTAGGAAAATTAGCCAATACACCTCAAGCTGCTCTAGCTTTGGAACTTCTGCTCTCAAGTATTAACTCCTCTGTAGGTGCAATTCGTGCTCAAGTAGCAAGAGTCTTAAGCTATTTTGATGACCCTAAAGCGCAAGCTGCTCTCGTGAAACTAAGGGAAGACCCTGATTATCGAGTTGTTGGTGCAGCTTTAGAGGGACTCGTCTAGATGTCAACTTCTCTGTTCTGGAAGTAAGGTTAACTGTATTATTTACACTTATAATCATGAAAACAAAGTGGTCAAATTTAGTTCTCAAAATCATAATTTGGTTATCTGGTGAAATCTATTTAACAGCGATCGGATTAGATAATCTGGCTGATTATAGCGAGTTTGTCTTTCAATATAGAGTTTTAGCACCGATATCTGAAGTTTCTCCTGCTCTAAGTGTGTCCTCTTAAATAGAGGAAGTCTAATCAGTCAAGAATTCTGTTCCTGCTGAAAGTTTTTCACAGCGATCGCAGTAGGTTCAAAACAGTAATTAGAGGTAACTTGTAATATCCTACCAAGGCAAAGTTTCACCGTTAGCATGCCAAAAAGTACCAGTATTATCTAGATTCAAATGATCGATGCGAGCCAGGAGACCTTTAACTGATTTCGCAGGGGTAATACCAGAGTCGTTAAAAGCCGTCATGTCAGTCTTAACTAAACCTGGATGAAGAATAGCAACGGCAATTCCCAGGGGTTTTAAATCGATAGCAAGTGATTTACCAGCCATGGATAAAGCAACCTTGGACATTCGATAACCATAAGAACCGCCAGAAGTATTATCTTCAATTGAACCCATACGGCTGGTCATCATAATAATTTTTGAGCCTCTTTGGAGATTGGGAAGCAAAGCCTGAGTAAGTCTTAGTGAGCCAAGGGCATTAACTTCAAATTGTCTGCGGATGCTAGAAAAATCAAGGGAATTGAGACTAACACGTTCTAAAATACCAGCGTTGTTAATCAAAACGTCAACGGGTTTATGATCGAGTCTGGAAACTAAGTCAGCAACATCCTCATCAGAGGTAATGTCTATACTGGTTTCTACCAATACGCCTAAATTTTCCAATTCAGTTGAAGGAGAACGACAGACAGCAATAACACTATCGCCACGTTCTTTAAGTTGGCGACAATATTCTAAACCAATACCCCGATTAGCTCCAGTAACCAAAAAAGTAGACATTGCTTATATTTATAGACTTACAGCTTTAGGATATCAATTTTAAATTAATTATTGATTACAAAAAATCTATTGCGCGATCGATAAAATTTGTTTGGCTACTTCTTCTTGTACTGGCATTACTGATAAACGATTGCCTTTTTTAACTACCAATAAATCTTCGCCACTGAACATTTGTTTAAGTTCAGTCAAAGAAATAATTTGCGCAAAACTTTTCTCAAATGCTACAGTTACAGTCTGCCAACGAGGAGATTCTGGTGTTGCTTTAGGGTCATAATATTTGCTGTCAGGCTCAAATTGAGTAGGATCGACTACATTACTGACTACTATTTTCATTAACCCCACAATTCCTGGTGGTTTAGTATTAGAGTGATAGAAAAAAGCTAAGTCTCCCACTTGCATTTGTCGTAAAAAGTTACGCGCTTGATAGTTACGAACTCCATCCCAGATAGTTTTTTGTTCTTGCTCTAAATCACTAATAC
>JBFRWE010000004.1:0-11230 GCA_051439345.1 Xenococcaceae cyanobacterium | reverse complement strand
TATACTTTTGCAAAATAACTGCTGAGTTTAGTAAATATATGTCTTGACTTCTTTTCAAAGCTAAGGAAAACTTAGAAAATAATAAAGTAATTCCTTCATTCATTATTAACTTTTGATAAAATTCTATTCATAAGTAGTGTTACCGATCCGAATAAGTACATTTGCGCTAGTTGGAGAGAAATAAACTTCTGCTGCAACGAGCCATGATTCTAAAAGTAGGACATAGCCCAAAATCTGTCATGAATATGGAAACACTTGAATTCACCATCTATCCAGATGGTCGAGTAAAAGAGAAGGTTACAGGAATTGTGGGGTCATCTTGTGAAGAGGTGACTGCAGCAATTGAGGCAGAACTTGGGGTAGTCATATCTCAAGAAAAAACCTCTGAGTTTTATAACCAAACAATAAATCAGTCTGAGACAGTTAATAACCAAGGCACTTTCAGCCAATGGTAGCTAGCTCAAGCTTAATTTTTGTAAAATTTAATGCGAGTAATCACTGATAAATCATGTCACATTTTAGCAATATCAAAACAAAAATCCGTAACTTAAACTCTCTAACAGCAGCCCTAGATGATATGGGGATTAATTGGCAAGGCGGTGCCAAAAAAGTTAAAGGCTATCAAGGTCAAACTCGCAATGCTCAAGTAGTTGTTCAACAAGATAACAACTATGATATCGGCTTTAGCTGGAATGGCAGCGAGTACGAATTGGTAGCTGATTTGCAGTATTGGCAACAACCTTTATCTGTAGAAGGCTTTTTGCAACAAGTAACTCAGCGTTATGCTCTTCATACCGTTGTGAATGAAACTAGCAAACAAGGTTTTGATGTCACCGAAAAACAAAAAAATGCAGATGGTTCAATTCGTTTAGTAGTACAACGCTGGAGTGCATAATGTCGGATTTTTCCCCAACTCCTGATCGTTCTGGTTTAGAGCCTGAGTTGGGGGGTATCCTTAGAGATGCTCCCCTGAGATCTGGTTTTGAGCCAGAACTAGGGGGAGTATTGAGGCAAAAAGGTACTTATGTAGATGAAACTACCTGCATAGGTTGTAAACATTGCGCTCATACTGCTCCTAACACTTTCTATATCGAACCAGATCATGGAAGAGCCAGAGTATTTAATCAAGATGGCGATTCTGAAGATTTAATTGAAGAAGCGATCGACACTTGCCCAGTCAATTGTATCCATCAAGTCGATTATACTGAGCTAAAAACACTAGAAGAACAAAGGAAATATCAAGTCATTAAGAACTTAGGATTTCCCCAAATTGTCAAAAATCCAAACAAAAGAAAACAAAAGAAGACTAATAACTAAAACTATCTCTACAAGAGAATTTAGGTTAATTGCATCTATCTTGATGTATTTCTAACATAATTAACTTATGATAAACTAAGAGTATTTGCTTACATATTTACCCGTGTAAGTAAGTATTTAGTTTGTTGAGTAGTTAGTTATATTTTTAATGAAAAAAATAAAAGCAATTTGTACTATTTTTGCTAGTGAGTAATCAATAATATCTTCTAAACAAGATACTGAAACTTCGTTGAACTCATCCCACTTTATCTATTTAGTAGGATGAGTTTAATTTATACAACCTTAAATTACGTCAATAATTTATGATTTCTATATAACCTTTCTCAAATTAGATTAGCCATCTGCTTATTTATTTTTTTCATCTTCCCCTTAAAGCTCATGTCTTATTCTTATCAATCTATCCCAGAAATTAGCGTCGAAGAACTAGCCTTAAAATTAGCAGACAAAGATTCATCCCTACAATTAATTGATGTAAGAGAAAAACATGAAGCCGAAATTGCTTTTATTGCAGGCTTTAACCTTTTACCTTTGAGTCAATTTTCTGAGTGGTCTGAGCAAATTCTAGTAGATTTTAATCCTGAAGCAGAAACTCTAGTAATGTGTCATCATGGGATGCGTTCTGCTCAAATGTGTCAATGGTTAATTCAAAACGGTTTTACTAATGTTAAAAATGTAGCAGGAGGTATAGATATCTATTCTTGTCTAATAGACTCTAGTATTCCTAGATACTGAATTGATAGTTGTATTTATGCATTAATAATGCCAAATTTACTACCAATAAATTATTTGCAGAAAGTAAAGTAGAGGTTATACTTAACAAAAAAAATTTAGGATACATTGTTTATTTAAGATTCACATTATATTGTTTCAATGTCCGATCAGCCCAATTTGAGTCAGAGATATCAGAAGATACTCAAAGCAACCATAAAACACTACATAGCAACTGCTGAGCCAGTAGGCTCAAAAATTTTAGCCGAAGAATATAATCTCAAAATTAGTTCTGCGACTATAAGGACGGCTATGGGGCGTTTAGAAGAAGCAGGATTGCTATTTCAGCCTCATGTTTCTGCTGGGCGTGTTCCTTCAGACTCAGGATATCGTATTTATGTCGATCGCCTAATTACTCCTGATGAAACTTTAGGTAAAAAACTAGGACATTCTTTAAATAAGCAATTACCAAGCGAGGGATGGAGTGTTGAAGCATTACTACAAAGAGCAACCAAAATACTCTCAGCCTTAAGTGGTTATATCGCTTTAATTACTTTTCCTCAAACTTTAAGCAACATATTGCTTCATCTTCAGTTAGTTCAAGTAGCCTCAGGGCAAATAATGTTGGTTATTGTGACTGATTCTTATCAAACTCAGTCATTACTGATGGAATCATCCCCCTTTATCACTGATAAGGGGCAACTAGATGAAGAATTAATCGCCAGCGAACTGCAAATTCTTTCTAATTTTCTCAATAGTCAATTAAAAGGTCGATCTCTAACGGAAATAGCCTCTCTTAATTGGGATGAATTAGACCAGGAATTTACCCATTATGCCGACTTTCTTACTATCTTAACTAGAGAATTACAACGCTTATCTCAACCTTCTTCTGCTAAACCTCTTGTAATTCATGGCGTTTCAGAAGTGTTGCGTCAGCCAGAATTTTCTCAGTTAGAACAAGTACAAACCTTACTGTATTTGCTAGAGGCAGAACAAGAACAACTTTTGCCTTTGATTTTCAACCTACCCGATCATAACTATTCTCGACGAGTTGCCATTAAAATAGGTTCAGAAAATCCTCTAGAACCGATGCGTACTTGCGCCTTAGTTTCTGCCTACTACTATCAAGAGGATACCCCCTTAGGTAGTGTTGGTATTATTGGTCCAACCAGAATGCTTTATGAAAACGCGATCGCTTTAGTCGAGACTACGGCAGATTATCTGTCGGAAACCCTAAGTTAGAGCCAAGTAGAAACCGATCGTAATACTTCAGGAATAGGAGTATCCTGGGTAAACTCTAAGATAGTTTCATTATCTCCTAAGTATCCAGATTGAGCAAAGGATAATAACATTCTGGCTAAGGCAAGCCATACTTCTGAGTCAAATTCCCAATCTTTATCTCTGCTGGTATAGCAAGCGATCGATTTTAATGCCCAAAAATAACTATTGCGTACTGTCGATCCTCCCTTTTTGTAACAGGGAAGGTCTTCTTGATTAATCAACAAGATATCATCTTGAAGAGTAACTCTCATAAAGCATCAAAATATCTCAACACCATAATTAATGTTATCCTTAATGATTGTAAGGGTGCGTAGCTCAGTGGATAGAGCACTAGATTCCGGTTCTAGGTGTCGCAGGTTCAAGTCCTGCCGTACTCGTAATAGTTGGAAGCTGTGAGTAGGCAAGCTTTGAACCTGCTTAACCTATCATCGTAATCTACTTAGTACCCAATTAGTCCCCAAAATACCTCAAAAAGCGCGATCGCACTTGTCCATCTACTTAGTCTGTAGATTTCAAATAGTTACTTAAATTAACAATAATGTACAATTACAAGCATAAGTTGCCTAAATCACTTTTTCTTCATTAATTTAAACTAGACGTAAATAAGATCCCAACTATGGCAGTTACTATCCAACAGTTGAGCAAGTGGAAACAAGAGAATAGATCGATCGTTGCTCTTACAGCTTGGGATTATAGCCTGGCTCACGTGTTAGATGAAGCGGGAACAGACATAATTTTGGTGGGTGATTCTTTGGCGATGGTAGCTTTAGGGCATTCTACTACCTTACCTGTAACCCTCGATCAAATGATTCACCATGCTGCTGCTGTCTGTCGAGGAGTAAAGCGGGCTTTTGTACTGTGTGATTTGCCTTTTTTAACTTATCAGGAAAGTATTTCTCAAGCTATTCATTCAGCAGGAAGAATTTTAAAAGAAACAGGAGTCTCTGGAGTTAAAGTAGAGGGTGGTTATCCTCGTATGGTGGAAACTGTAGCCGAATTAACAGCTATAGGGATTCCTGCGATGGGACATATTGGTTTAACTCCTCAATCTGTTCGTCTTCTTGGTTATAAACAACAAGGGAAAACTGTACTAGAGGCTAATCGTATTTTAGCAGAAGCGATCGCTCTGGCGGATGCCGGAGCTTTTGCCCTTCTCTTAGAACATATTCCTCAAGATTTAGCTGCTACTATTACGGCTAAAGTTCCGATTCCGACTATTGGTATTGGTGCAGGAGTACACTGTGATGGACAAGTGCTAGTAACTGCGGATTTACTAGGATTATCAGTAAAACAACCACCTTTTGCTAAATCTTATGTCAATCTAAGAGAAATAATTACTCATGCAGTAAGCGAATTTGCTCAAGAAATTAAAGAAAATAAATTTCCTAGTCAGAAAAAATAGCAATCGCTCAATTTAGGACTTATACAATAAGTCTAATAACTTTAGGGGCGAACAACTTATTCGCCCCTATCTAAATCATCTGTTTTTAGGGGAAATAACTATAGCTTTTACTACGTAAATAAGTCTTGTTGGCAATCTCAGAAAAACTGATTATTTCCAACCAGCCCGATCCATAATTTTTACTGCTAGAGCATTATTAGCACCATAAGAAGACACATTAGTAGTATCCATCTTAAATTCGCCAAAACTAGCTACTACAGAATCGATAGGTACACCTTCAACTACGGGATATTCGTTATTGCCTAAGGCAAAAAATTCTTGGGCTTTAGAACTAACCATATATTCCAAAAAAGCGATCGCTTCTTCTTTGTGAGGTGCAGTTTTAACCATGCCACCCCCACTGATATTTACGTGAGTACCTCTGCCATTTTGATTGGGGAAAAACACCCCAACTTTCTCAAAAATAGCTTGTTTAGCTGGATCGCTATCTTTAGCATAACGAGGTAAATAATAAGTATTAGCCACAGAAATATCGGCTATACCTGCTGCTGCTGCTTCAATTTGCGCTCTATCATTACCTTCAGGAGGACGAGCAAAATTAGCAACTAGATCTCTACACCATTGTTCCGTTGCTTCTTCTCCATGTACTTCGATTAAACCAGCAACTAAAGATTGATTGTAGATATTGCTAGAAGAACGAATGGCAATTTTACCCTTCCATTTAGGATCGGCTAAATCTTCATAAGTAGATAGTTCTGAAGGCTTAATTCGATCCTTGTTGTACATAATCACCCTTGCCCGTTTACTCATCCCAAACCAGAGATTGTCGGGACTACGTAGATTAGCTGGAATTTTTTCAGTTAAAATCGCTGACTCTATAGGGGCAAAAATACCTGCTTGTTCTGCTCGCCACAGACGACCAGCATCTACTGTAATTAAAATATCAGCAGGACTGTTAACACCTTCACTTTTAATCCGTTCGATTAATTCGTCGTCTTTACCTTCAATTAAGTTTACTTTAATTCCTGTTTGACGAGTAAACCCATCATATAATTCGTCATCTGTATTGTAATGACGGGATGAGTAAACGTTTACTTGTTTTGTCTGAGCTACACTTCTCCGAGTTTGGCTCAATTGATTCAAGGTTATTACTGTAGCTGCTGTACCAGCACCAATAAACATCCGTCGGGAAAGTTTCTTCATTTGTCTTAATCTATGCTTCCTTTGAGTAAATTGTGTTAATCAACCTAGAGTATGATTAACGATTGGTTAATTATCTTACTACTTTTGCTATATATTCTCAATTAATTAAATTTAAAATAAATGCTAATTATTATTATTTGAGAAATAATATAATAAGACTTATTTACTAGATTTACAAAGCAATCAGCTATCACTAAAACAATTTAATTTAGTATAAAAATTCTAAGTTTTCTTAATAAGACGGGAGAATAAAGAATTTAAGCCATACTAACTTGCCATAATTACTATAAAGATTCTCAATAAAATTAATAGATTTGATTTTTGATTAAGAATAATTAACTATAGCTTTAACACTCCCAAAAATAGGTATGATAGAAAGTTGCTCTTCTGTAGCTTGTGAGCCTAAAAAGCACTGGCAAAGTGTAAAGCTATTTGTGCTTGGGTCATCGTCACATAGGCATTAAATGCACAGGTTGACGATAAACCTCTTCCGAGGTAAAAGCTGGATTTAAATCATCATAAGTCTTGTAAAGATTGACTGACAAACTAGATTATTATGGCAGAATCTATTCGTATCCTCATGTGTCCTCCTGACCACTACGATGTGGACTATGTAATTAATCCCTGGATGGAAGGGAATATCCATAAGTCTTCCCGAGATCGTGCTGTGGAACAATGGCAAAAATTGCATCGTATTCTCAAAGATTTAGCGGTTGTTGATTTAGTTAACCCTCAAAAGGGTTGGCCCGATATGGTTTTTACGGCTAATGCCGGTTTAGTCTTAGGAGACAATGTAGTTCTAAGTCGTTTTTTCCACGAAGAAAGACAAGGAGAAGAACCTCATTTCAAACAATGGTTTGAGGACAATGATTTTACTGTTTATGAATTGGACGAAGATTTACCCTTTGAGGGTGCAGGAGATGCCCTGTTAGATCGAGAAGGGCGTTGGTTATGGGCAGGATATGGTTTTCGTTCCGAGTTAGATTCTCATCCCAATTTGGCTAAATGGTTAGATATTGAAGTTCTCTCTTTACATCTAATTGATGAACGTTTCTATCATCTTGATACTTGTTTTTGCCCCCTAACAGGAGGATACTTACTTTATTATCCTGGAGCGTTCGATTCTTACTCTAATCATCTGATTGAGGCTCGTGTCCCTGCTCAAAAGCGTATTGCTATTGAAGAAGCTGACGCGATTAATTTTGCTTGCAATGCGGTTAATGTTAACCAAACTATCGTAATGAACAAGGCAAGCGATCGCCTCAAAGAAAGTCTGCAAAAAGTTGGTTTTGATATTATCGAAACCCCACTAACAGAATTTCTTAAAGCTGGTGGTGCAGCTAAATGTCTTACTCTACGCATAACTGAACCTGTTTTAGAAGATGTCCATGCCAATACCCCGATCGAAAGTCGAGTCCTCCGTATGGAAGGACATCTATTAGATGCGGGAATTATGAATACAGCCCTCGACTTAGTTGTGGATAATGGGGGTAGTTTTAAAGTACTTAACTTTAACTTAGGCATAGAAAGACAAAGTACTTCCGTAGCTGATGTGAGAGTATCTGCTCCTTCTCATCAACTGATGGAAGAAATTTCCAGACAATTAATCGATCTGGGTGCTGTTGCTCCTCCTCAAGAAGTATGTGATGTTAAGATCGAAACCGTTACTAAAGTAGGAGTTGCTCCCGATGATTTTTATGTTACTACTATCTACCCTACAGAAGTAAGGGTAAATGGAGAGTGGATCGGAGTTCAACAGCAACGCATGGATGCAGCGATCGTAGTTAGGGAAACCAATGGTAAGACTACTGCTAGTTGTAAGATTTTACGAGATTTAGCCATAGGCGAGCGTGTAGTTGTCGATGTAGATGGTATTCGTACAGTCAGAAAAACAGAATCACGAGAACCAAGAACTACTCAAGAATTTAGCTTTATGGGGGCTGGGGTATCTAGTGAACGTAGAGTTGAATTAGTTGTGGAGCAAATTGCCTGGGAACTACGCCAAATACGCGATCGCGGAGGTAAAGTGGTGGTAACTGCTGGCCCTGTAGTGATTCATACAGGAGGAGCGCAGCATTTATCCAGTTTAATGAGAAATGGTTATGTTCAAGCTCTTTTAGGCGGGAATGCGATCGCTGTTCATGATATTGAACAAGCTTTAATGGGAACTTCTTTAGGGGTAGATATGCAAAAAGGAGTACCCGTAAGAGGAGGACACCGTCACCATCTCAAAGTAATTAATACTATTCGTCGCTGTGGAAGTATAGTCCAAGCAGTAGAACAAGGAGTATTATCTAGAGGAGTAATGTATGAATGTGTTAAGAATAACATCCCCTTCTGTTTAGCTGGCTCAATTCGCGATGATGGGCCTCTTCCAGATACGGAAATGGACTTGATTAAAGCACAAGCAGAATATGCGCGTTTACTAGAAGGGATAGACATGATCCTGATGCTATCTACTATGTTGCATTCTATTGGCGTGGGGAATATGACTCCTGCCGGAGTAAAAATGGTTTGTGTTGATATTAACCCTGCTGTAGTAACCAAGTTAAGCGATCGCGGTTCGGTAGAATCTGTAGGTGTAGTAACAGATGTTGGCTTATTCCTCAGTCTACTGGTCAACCAATTAGAAAAACTAACTAGTCCTTATCAATTTTCCTAATGATTGTTAATTAATTTGTGCTTTTTACCACTTAATTGTAAAAGATAAGGTAGGATAAAGACTTCTTCTCACATTCGTATTAATAAATCCCCAGTCTGAGATAGATTGGGGCTTTTTTTGATTTCCTTAAGTTATCTTAAGCTTTAATCTAATTTTAGGCAGAAAATATTTTCAAACTTTCCGCTAATTTATCGGCAATACCTTCTACCCACTTTTCATCTTGTTTAGTGTAACTGCGAGGAGCATTAGCCCCCAAAATCAATACCCCTTTACTACCAATTGGTTGACAAATTACACCTTGGGTATTTTCTGGCAAATAATCAAATTCTACTTTACCTGGATAAAGATTAAGATTAACTAAATAAATAGCTTTTTGTCGGTCTAAAACTTTTTTTAAAATTGCGCCTGGTGTAACCTGAGATTTTTTTCCTAATATTCCTCTTCTTAGTAAAGTCTTGTCTTGATAATAGATAACGATCGAACGAGTCACTGTATTAGTCAAAAGAAGGTGAGAAGCCCAAGCTAATTCAGTTTTGATATTATCTGGCAAATCTGGAGTTAATTCAAAACCTTCTTCCCCAATCAAAGTTACCACATCAGGCGATCGCGGTTGAATCTGTTGCCAGATCAAACCAACTAAGATTAAAACCGCGCCTTCGATTATACCCAGAGCATCTGAACGGGCTTGAGATTCGGTAAGCTGTATGGTTAACAAGCGATTAACTAACAGCAGCATACCACCCAATCCTCCTGCGAAGATTGGTAGTAAGCGCAACACTCGATTGGGATCGGATTTTGCCATCTATTTTTTCAGTCATTCCCAAGCATAAAATCAACTTAAAATCAAAACTAGACCTATAAGCAAAAGTCAATTGTTAATCAATTTCTCCCTTTTGTTCCTAACCCAATTAATTAGGAATAGATGCAAGCAATTTACTAATCTTCCCCTGGCTCTAAAATTCTCTGGAATAGATAGCCTGTTCCTCTGGCAGTGAGAATTAATTCTGGATTACTAGGATCGTCTTCTAATTTAGCTCTTAAACGAGAGATATGAACATCAACTACGCGAGTATCCACATGACGCTCAGGAGTATATCCCCAAACTTCCTGAAGAATTTCCGAACGAGAGAAAGGTTCGCCAGAACGACTAACCAGTAACTCTAGTAAACTAAATTCCATCCCTGTTAAGCGAATACGTTCATCTCCTTTGTAAACTTGGCGTTTATTAGTATCAATTTTGATCGAACCAACATGAATTACTCCCGAACTAGGAATCCCAGGCGCACCGTTTTTATCTACTCGTCTGAGTACAGAACGAATTCTTGCTTCTAATTCTTTAGGAGAAAAAGGCTTAACTACATAGTCATCTGCACCTAATTCTAAACCCGTAATGCGATCGGCGACATCACCCAAAGCAGTTAACATAATAATGGGAATGTCTGATTCTTTGCGTAGTTCTTGACAAACACCATACCCATCCAATTTGGGCATCATGACATCGAGAACAACCAAATCTGGTTCTGAAATACGAAAAGTTTCTAGAGCTTCTTCGCCATCAGCAGCAGTGACTACATCGTAGCCAATCATAGATAAACGAGTTTCTAAAATACGACGGATACTAGCTTCGTCATCAACAACTAAAATTTTTTCTTTATGAGTTTCCAAGTTATTTTACACTCCTTGATTCATATATCTTTACCAATCTTTAAGTTAAATTTTGCGTACCTTTGTTTCTAGAATATATCTTTAATGATGTCCTATTTTGTAAGAGTTTCCAATTGATTGTGCTGATTTTTGTCTTTTTTCAGATTTACTTCATCTTTTCTGCTGTTTAGAATTCTTTAAGAGTCTTATATATTAGTTGGCAAATTCCCCAGTTTTTCTTAATTTTTGTGAAAAAATAAAATGGCAAAGTCCAAACAGATTTATGTTTGTAGCGAGTGTGGAGCAGAATATACTCAGTGGTTTGGTTACTGCAAAGAATGTGATTCTTATGGCACAATTTCTGAAGAACCGATCGAGCAGAAGAATTCTGGCTTTAGTCGTGGCGGTTGGCAATCGAATACTAGAGCTAGTGGTAGAGCAGATAAAACTGCCAAACCAAGAGTATCTCTAAAATTTTCGCAAATTAACAATGATGTTCAAGCTAGATTTCCTTCTGGCTACGGAGAGTTAGATCGCGTATTGGGAGGGGGCATTGTTCCTGGGGCATTAGTCTTAATTGGAGGAGATCCTGGCATTGGTAAGTCTACTTTATTATTGCAAGTGGCTAATCAATTATCTCAGCGATTATCCCGTATTTTATATGTTTCTGCCGAAGAATCAGGACAACAAGTTAAGTTAAGAGCATCTCGTTTAGGAGTAGGGGTATTACCTTCTGAAGAGGAAGCAACTAACGGAAATGGCAGCAAAAAAAGTAAATCAGCCCAAAAACCAGAAGAAAAACCAGATAATGATTTATACGTTCTACCAGAAACAGATTTAGAAGAAATTCTGCGGGAATTAGAATCTTTAAAGCCCCAGGTAGCTGTTATTGATAGTATTCAAACTCTTCATTTTTCTTCTCTAACTTCTGCCCCAGGTTCAGTGGCACAGGTAAGAGAATGCACCTCAGCGTTAATGCAAGTAGGTAAACGGGAAAATATTACTTTACTAAT
>JBFRWE010000003.1:0-10564 GCA_051439345.1 Xenococcaceae cyanobacterium | reverse complement strand
TTAGAGGGTAATTTGATCAAAGCGATTGGTCAAATGCTATTTAACACTCTTACTCGTCGCCGTGTTCGTGGCAGCACAGAATTAGCTACAGCAGAATAGAAAGTAAGTAGTATTACCTTGCTTTCAAGTAGCGATCACTTCGATCGAGCTACTCAAAAATAAAAAAGTAATACCTCGAAAAATGACAACCCTGAAAGCTGGGTTGCGGTTACAAAATCGTTATCTAGCTTTTAGGGTTGTTTGTTGTTTATATTTCTGCTCGCTTAAAAGCTTATAAGTACCTAGGCAAAATAAATTATCTAGTGGAGATAGGGAACAGGCAATAGGGAACAGAGAGCAAAAAAATCAAATCTGTCAACAATTTTGCTTAAGTACTTAGCTAACCAATCTAGGATTTAGGAAGATTTTGGCTAGTGTAGGTATCTAATCCAAAGGCGGGAACTCGATTAGCATGATCTGTTTCTTTACCTGTGAATAATCTGGCTAGTAGATCAAAAGAGTCGGATCTAAGATTGCGCTCATGAATCGGCTTGGTTTGTTCACCTCTAAAATAAGCCTGAGTCCCAATGATAGCAGCAGCAACCCAACCAATAGTTAAAACACAAAATAAAATAACCATGTTTGTTAATTCCTTTCGTTTATACATTTGTTTCTTTATGTAAATAAATGTAACAAAGACTTGTCGAGTCGATCAATCTATCCATTGGTGTATTTTCCTCTGATTCATGGAGTAGAAACCGAAACATTTGTGATAAAATCCTGGCATCGCTTTACCTCTATGTTCATCCGTTCCTTTTCAGAACTACCCTAGATGTATCTAAAAAACCTGCACTTGCAGTCATTTCGTAACTACGTTGAACAGCAGGTAAAGTTTATATCTCCAAAAACTATTGTTGTCGGGAATAATGCCCAAGGAAAGTCTAATCTTTTAGAAGCAGTGGAGTTACTGGCTACTCTCAAAAGCCATCGTGCTATTCGCGATCGAGAATTAGTTTTAGAGGGTGCTAATACTAGTCAAATTGAAGCTACTGTAGAAAGAGCCTACGGAACAGCAGAACTAACTTTAACCCTGCGTAAACAAGGTAGACGTACTGCTGCACTTAATCAAGAAATTCTCCGTCGTCAAGTAGATTTCTTAGGAATACTCAATGCGGTGCAGTTTTCTAGCCTCGATCTAGACTTAGTGAGGGGTGCGCCAGAATCCCGTCGTAGTTGGATTGATGGATTATTAATTCAGTTAGAACCAGTTTATGCTTATATGTTGCAGCAATATAATCAGGTTTTGCGCCAGCGTAATGCTTTACTCAAATCTATTCGTCAGCAACAAGAAGAAAAACAATTAGGTATCAACCAAGAAGATTTAGCCCAACTTCAACTATGGGACGAACAATTAGCTGCTACGGGTTCTAGAGTTACTAGAAGACGCGCTAGAGTATTAGAAAGAATTGCGCCGATTGCACAAGCTTGGCACGATCGCATTAGTGGTAAAACAGAAATCTTAGAAATAACTTATGCTCCTAATGTAGACTGGGCAGAAGATGAACCAGAGAAAGTACAACAAGCCTTTTTAGCTAAAATTGAACAACGACGCATAGCAGAACAACATCAAGGCAAAACTGTAGTCGGACCCCATCGAGATGAGATTACGTTTACCATTAATCAAACTCCTGCTCGTTATTATGGTTCTCAAGGGCAACAACGTACTCTAGTCTTAGCTTTAAAATTAGCTGAACTAAAATTAATCGAAGAGGTAGTAGGTGAGCCTCCTTTACTGTTATTAGATGATGTTTTAGCCGAATTAGATCCCCATCGTCAAAATCAACTACTAGATGCGATCGGCGATCGCTTTCAAACTATAATTACTACTACCCATATTGGCTCTTTTCACGACCAGTGGCTTAAAGACTCGCAAATTCTTACTATCAAAGCGGGAAAAATTAGCTTTGCATAAGCAATTTATTTTTAAACCTGGAAAAGAGTAAGTAGTCGTGCAAAATTAATTGGATAGTTGAGAGCGGAATTAGGTGTTAGGTGTTAGGGGTTAGGGAAAAATGGAATGTACAAATAATTTTGCTTAAGTACTTATCTAGTAGGGAGAGAATTTGATCGACGAAAAATAATTAAACTATCCCAAAGTCAGTGTACTGAAAGATACTTTTTTAATTAGGGATTCCCTAACCTAAGTTGAGGATACTAGAACTTGTCTAAATCATTAGCTTTATTCAATTAGACTTATGCAAAATCATAATCTAAAATCTACTTTGCTCAAACTAGATGGTGCTAGTTATAAAGCCTATAAAGATATTAAGGGAAACTATCAATTTGCTGATTTCACTTTGATTATTGATTATGTACAGGGCGATCCCTTTGCTGCGCCGAGTCAATTCAGAGTTAAAATACCTCAATCTGTAGCAGGTTTTCCTAGGCAACTATATCAGTCTAAGAGTCGCGAAGTAGCACTAAGAGATTATCTTACTCGTCAGTTCGATCGCGTTGCCAATAAAATTAGTTCTCATCGTGGTACTGGTAAAAGTGGACTAATTGCCATTACTCGCTATGGACAAGAGGTTTTAGAACGTAATGCTGTTTTTATTAATGATGATTATGTAGAAGTTCGTTTTGTGGTGGGACTTCCCGCTAGAGGGAGAAGAATATTGGGTCGTCAAGCAGTAGAAATGTTATGGGGCGATCTTAGCGATCTTGTCACCGAAGCACTTTTGTATCAATCATTAAATGCTCAAGCAATTCAACAGCAAGTAGAAACCATCGAAGATGCAGACTGGTTACGTCAACAGTTACCGACTAAAGGATTAATTGCTTTTGTGCCTAATGATTCAATTCTTCCTCGTCGGAGTGGGGTGGATTTTCGCCCTCTCATAGATGAAGCTATTCCCTTTCAGTCACCACCATCTTTAGAAGTAGAGTTTAATTGTCCTAACCGTGGCTTAATTAAAGGGATGGGTATTCCCGCAGGAATTACTTTAATTGTGGGTGGTGGTTATCATGGCAAATCTACTTTACTTAAAGCGATCGAACTGGGAGTATATAATCAGATTCCTGGGGATGGTAGGGAATTTGTGGTGACAAACCCAGCAGCAGTAAAAATTCGGGCTGAAGATGGACGGAGTATTGCAGGAGTAGATATTTCTCCCTTTATCAATCAATTGCCTCAAGGACGTTCTACTACTAATTTTTCTACTGCTAATGCTAGTGGGAGTACTTCCCAAGCAGCAAATATTATTGAAGCGATCGAAGCGGGAACAGAATTACTCTTAATCGATGAAGATACGGCAGCAACTAATTTTATGATTCGCGATCGACGAATGCAGCAGTTAATTAGTAAGGATAAAGAGCCGATTACACCATTTATCGATAAAGTACGTCAACTCTATACTGACTACCATATCTCTACCGTCTTAGTCATGGGAGGAAGTGGAGATTATTTCGATGTAGCGGATACAGTTATTGCTCTGGAAAATTTTAGACCCCAAGATGTGACGGAAGCAGCTCAGGCGATCGCCCAACAATACATTACTAACCGCGATGCTGAAGGGGGAGTGAATTTTGGTCAGATTAAGCCCAGGATACCTGTAGCATACAGTATTAACCCCAGTCGAGGCAAGCGAGAGGTCAAATTAAAAGTCCGTGATGTGGATGAAATTGCTTTTGGTACAGAAGATATTGATTTAGCTGCGGTAGAACAGATAGTCGATGCAGGGCAATTAAGAGCGATCGCGTTAGCTATTGTTTATGCTAAGGAAAATTACATGAATTCCCGACAAACTATTAGCGAAATTTTAGACCAAGTAATGAATGATATTAATCAAGCAAGATTGGATGTAGTTACTAATTTCATTCAAGGAGATTTAGCTTTATTTCGTCGTTTTGAATTAGCTGCTGCCTTGAATAGATTGAGGAGTTTACAGATTGAATAAGTAGCTTATTCAGCAGAAAATACAGACAATATTTAATAAATATTCAAGCAGATTCCCAGACAAAATCCAATTCTACGATCAACTGAGGTAATAAATTTTCTCCTGATAGAAAACTAGGCTTATTTAATACTTCTGGTTGCTGCCCTGGTCGATAAATTTCTACTTGCTCTTGTTGAGGATTAATTAGCCAACCTAACTTAGCTCCATTATCTAAATACTCTTGCATTTTATTTTCGACATCTTCAATTTTGTCAGAAGGAGACATTAACTCTAAGACAAAGTCGGGAACTAAGTTCAGAAATTTGGCTTTTTCTTTTTTAGTTAAATTGGCAACTCTTTCTTGCGCAATCCAACTTACATCAGGAGAGCGAATAGCTTTGTTGGGTAAAATAAAACCTGTAGAAGAATCACAAACAACTCCTAATTTATATTTTCGATTCCAAATACCAAATTGCATGATTAAATCGGCATTATTCTTGCCTGTTTCATATCCAGTAGGAGACATAACAATTAATTCTCCTTTGTAATTAGTTTCTAACTTTAGTTCTGGATTTGATTGACATAATTGTTCAAAGTGTTCAATGGTTATGGGATCGACAAGAGGTTTGAGATTAAGAGTATAGCTAGTCATAATCATTAAAACGTAACTTACTGAGGAGAAAGTTTATTTACTTGTTGTTCTATTTTTGTCATTCGTTCATCTAACTTCTTTACATCTTCTTTCAGTTCAATTAACAAATTAGCCAAACGTTGAAACATAGGATCGCTACTTCCTACTGGTTGATTATTGACCATGGGCGTATTATTCAAATTCGATCGAGGTGTAGGAGTTAGGGAATTAGAACGCCTATTCAATTGATTCAAACGGCGTATTTCTGCTTCTAGTTGTCTAATTTCTCTTTTCAAATTGAGAGTTTCCGCTCTATTAAAAGTATCTGTACTACTTTGCGCCCAAACATAGTTAGACTTATTGCCCTGTATGCCTAAACTAACTAGTAAGACTAATAATAGGCTAAGGCAGACTTTGAGCATGAATTGGGAGCGAAACCAAGAAAGTTTCATAAACCACCTCATAACACTTCTATTTAAAGTCTACTTAATATTCATCAATGACTAGCAACTTGGGTTATTAGTTTATCAAGGAATTAAACAAGTTGTTAATTTGACAGAAGAACGTTAGTATTAATATAAGTATTTTTAAGTATTTTTACGGTGAATAAAGCAGTAAAATATCTCAAAAATAAGTAAATTTTTGGTAGAAAATTTTCTAGGATAATAATATTTTTATAAGTAGAAACTTGAGTTAATAGACAAATATGCGGTACTAAGATATGTTTTGGTTTGTTTTGGTTTGGTTAGATTTTCCCATTCTTCATCGTTCCAACACTAAACGCATAAAGGCTTTCAGATCGGAGAGCTTGTTAAAGCTATTGTTACTAAAGGCCAAAAAATGGAACTTATGTTGGTTGTGTTTTAGTTCGCACGTCAGGTAGCTTCGATATTTCAACAACCATAGTACGAGTAGGTGGCATTGGTTACAAATATTGTTTGTACACACATCAACAAGATTGATATCAATATAGCTTTTGATCTGACTGGTATTAAATACCTGCGTCGAACTTCCTCTGTGTAACTTTAGCTCACCCAGGAAGTTCTTTTTTTGTATTAATTTTGTAACAAAATAAGTTATCCACTCAAACTTTTTTCGATGAAAATTCTGATAGCAGACGATTCGGTATTAAGGATCAACAGTATTTCCAGAATTTTGGAAATACATCCAGAAATAGAGATAGCAGGAACAGCAAAATCTGGTCAGGAGGTTCTAGTAAAAATAGAAGACCTCCGACCAAATTTGGTACTCCTGGGCTTGCAAGAAAGTATTGTTATCACTAAAGTACTCTCTATTAAGCATCCTCAGATCGAAGTAATCATTTTGAGTTCTTTTGATAAGGATAAATTTGACAGGGCTATCAAGGCTGGAGCGAAAGGATGTTTAGATAGAGGAGTTTTAGAAAAAGATTTAATAGCTGCGATCGATGCAGTGATGAGGGGTAGTACAGTTTATCTGACTCAAGAACACTCCCCTGGCAACACTGAGCAATTTTCTTTCCTTAAAAATTGGAATAATCTTTTGGCTGCTGAAATAATTAATTTTTGGCTGACGAATCAGCAATATACTATTAACTTAGAAAACTTTCTACAGGCTTTAGGAATTACAGTCAAATCAGATAAATTGTTTGACGAATTTTCTGATAAAAACGAATTTGAATTTGCATATATTAAAGCACTCAAGCAAGGAAATTCGTCCAAGGTAGATTTATTCGAGGAATTAAAAGAACGGAGTGAATATTTATTTGCTCAATTACCAGTTAGTCTTGATTCTCTAAATTATATAGAAGGAGAAATAAGAAAATGGTATACTGGCAAAAAATTTTCAGAGGGGTACACTACCGTTTCTGTTATTCCCAAAAATCAAGATCAAATATTAACAGAAGAATTGGACAAAAAGTTACAAGATTTGATTCAATCTTTTTGGGGTAAAACCTCTATTAAAGAAAGCCTGGATTGTCTAAAAAAACTAGAAATTTTTTTATTTAATTGTAGGGAAAAATATGAAGAAAAAAAACAAGAATTTATCTTGGAGGAGAGAGAATGCTTAAGAATTTACAATGAACGGGTGTCGGCAATGAGTAGTCACCCAAACAATCTAGACAAGAATTACAATATCGCCAAAAATGCTCTGTTTTATCTATATTCTGCCAAACTTAACACCGAAATATATTCCCGAGCTAATCAAGCCTTAGAAAAGATGATCCAGAGGAATCAATTTTATATTGAAGATCTGGACAAAGCTTGCCTTTTTTTAACTCAAATCAGGGACAATCTATTAGCCAAAGTAAATAAAAACGTGTATACTCTTTTGCCCCTTATTTTTGAGCAATTTTTAAACCACCTAGACTTAGAAGCTCTAAAAAAACAAATAGAACAAGAATTAGGTCGTTCAATGTGCAAATTGGGGGTTAATCGAAGTATTTCAGAGAAAGAACTTCAGAATATTCTTTTGAAAAAACTAAGTCCATATACTCAAAAAATCTGCTCTCAAATTAAGCAGGAACTAAATCAAGAGTTTAGCGAACAAAATACCCGATTAGAGCGATTGTCAACAGAAATAGAAGCTTGTTAATTCGTAAGTTAATATTAGTTGAGTAAAGATGAAACTATATAAAGTTTGTCATAGTCCCAATTGTGGATTTAAAAAGAATCCTCCAAAGGAACGGAATTGTATAATGTGCGGTGAAAGTTTAATTTCTACTAGCACAAACAAAAAAGCAGTAGAAAATAACAAAAAACCTATTGGTAAGGTTAATAAAAATAAGAGAAATATTGTTGTCGCTGCCATATTACTGTCAGTAGCAGGAGCAGGATTTTACAACCTTATTAGACCTGTTAACCTTAAAGCAGAATCTACACAGGAACTTCCCACTGGAGTCCTCAGATTTTGGGGACCACCCTGTAGTGAAAAATTAATGCATAAAGCAATTGCCAAGGAACTCAATAAAAAGAATAAATTCACTGCCCTCAAGACAGATGTAGACAGCAGAGAGCCACCGGAAGAACTTATAGACCGAGAACTATCTCTAATCCTCCACGAAAAATGGGGATTTCCCCATCATCGCCAAAAAGCTGCAAAAAAAGGGATTAAATTAAAGGGCGTTCCCTATGCTCTAGATGGAATAGCTTATATAGTCGATAAAAAGCTTCAGGTCGCACCCCATTTAAGCATCAAACAGCTTGAACAAATTTATAGAGGAGAAATCACCAACTGGAAAGAGGTTGGGGGTGAAGACATGATAATTAAGCCGATTCTTTTATCGGGATTGGGACGGAATTCTTTGTTTCTCAATTTTAAGGGAAAATTAAATCCTAATATGATCTACACCCAAGATAGAAAGAAAGCTATTAAGGATCTACACAAAAATCCAGGGGCTTTATTCTATACCTCGGCAACTTTAGCAGTAGCAGAAAAAAATATTAAGATGATTCCTCTGAAAAACAAGGAAGGAACTATCGTTCCTCCCGTAGTTGACGGGAAGCCAAATCTCACTGCTTTTGCCAAAGGAGTTTACCCCCAAATCAGAACGCTATTTGCCATTTACCGAGAAGAAGACTCTAAAGAAGGTGAAATGGTTAAATTATTTTTAGATTATTTAACCTCACCAGAAGGGCAAGAGATAGTCAAGAAGGCTAATTTTGTGCCTCTATACATCCCATTGTAAGTTATGAAGCACCACCACTTGCCTAACGGCGAAGAAGTGATATCCAAGTAGGACACTCTTCTCGATTGAGACAGCTACCCGTATACTCGGAAACCGTGCTTCTCGGTGAACAGCAGGGACTTTTGCCGTGCTGAGCCTCTAGCTCATTTCTGGCTAGAGCTTGTAGAAACAAATTCTGTATTTAGTTATGTATCGTTATTTTGCTTTGCTCCCTACTTTTATAATCGGGCGACACAAAGACTTAAGAGTTACGAACTTTACCAAGAAAGTCTTGTATCTACCGAACTTATACCAGATCATTCTGCTGGGCAGTAATAGTGCCTTTTTGGTTGAGTACATGATATCAGAATTTGGGCTTGTCTTCTATGAAGATAGTTTATCGGTTTTGTATCGGTGAAGTGCATGCGCACTAACTACCACCTGCCTATCGGCGAGGAGGTAGAATGCGTGCTGACTTTCTGTTCAAATGATTTGGTGGAACATGGCGAGTTTTACTCGCCGTTTCCTCCCATCAGCATAGTAGTGGTCTGTCAATTTTGAAATGATGGGTTGAGACAAGCAGGGGGGGCGGAGGAAGCGGAGGAAGCGGAGGGGGAAAAGCCCATTCTTTCGTTCTAACTAGAGTTAAGATTTTCAACTTTATTAAAAACATACACTTGAAAGGGCGGAGGAAGCGGAGGAAGCGGAGGAAGCAGGGGAAGATTTATCCCTCAAATCAATCCTGACAAAGTACTACTATAGCAGTACGCAAATCTATTAGGACACCATATTGAATGTAGGGGCATTTCGCGAAATGCCCCTACAATATTTTTTGTCCTAACCTAAATTTGTATTGCTATAATCACAATTAATATTATCTTTTAGAGATTTTGAACCTAGCATTTTAGCTCAAACACACTACTACAATTTTCTTATTACCTATTTACCTTTTTTAATTCGAGCCAACATCAAATTAGACTCGTTCATAGCAAATCGATAGCCAATAGCAAAATTAAGTGGTTCAATCTCTTCATCCAAATTATAAACTCGTCTTAAATCTGGTTGATAATGATTACTAAATAGAGCAATAGGACTAGTATATTTACCATAAAATTTTAAGTCCCATTGATTCTGACTAAAAAATTTCAACGGCATACCAGAGTCGTCTTGCAAGAGATAATTACTATTAGTTAAAATTGAATCTCTAATCTTAGTAAAGTCAGTATAATACATTAAATAAGAAGCTGTATTAAGATAGGTGACTGACTTATTTGATTTAAGTATAAATTTAGTGAGTTCAGGATGTTTTTCTATTCCTTGATTAGATAAATCAGCAGAAAAATAATACAAGGTACGCGGTTCGGTTTCCTCTCTAGGAACAAACTTTATTTTTACCCCTGGAATCAAACCTTCTCTGATTGGTTGTATATTTGCCTCTCGATCTATACTGACATATTCTACATTTAAAATACGATTATTAGTCCGTGCCAGAAAAACATACAGAATAGGTAAAACTTCTTTTTTCTGAGAGTATATTTTCTGTTTATTAATACTTGAAACACTAAATTCGAGTAAAGGATAGAGAGAGTTTCTGACTTTCTGTAGTTGATCTTTAATCTCTAAAGAAGAAAGACTATATAAATCGGTAATAGTTCCAATAGGTTCTGAGTCAACTAATATGTATTCTTTGGCTTGAGGAAAGAAAGAATAGACATACAAAAAATCTGCACCACTAAAAGGATAAAAAATGGAAGAATAATTAGAATTTATTTCAGTTAAATTTTCTTTAGCCCATTGCCTAACTTGTGCTAACTGTTGAGTCTCTATTTTTGACCAGCTATAGGCAAAAAAACGATGATGATCTAACCAATTAGAATCGTGTTTTAATTTACTTAGTTTACTTTCCTGTTTAATGTTCATTCCTGCTAACAATCTAGCAGTATTAGTTAATTTTTCTGACTTGATTAAATCAAAACTCGCCAAGTATTTTTTGTTTTTTTTAGGTGATTGATTACTATTACTAACTAAAATATTTTCTCTATTAGTTATTTTTTCTTGATTGGCTGTCGTATTATTATAGCTACAGGATTGAATTGTGAAGGCAATAATTGTTGTACTTAAAGACAATAAAAGTTTATTGTGTTTCATTAGGTGGATTTTAAATCAATTTTAGTAATCCTAGATAAAATCGAATTTTGTAGAGACGAAGCCATACTATTCCCTACAAATAATCTGTTGTAAAGATTTTTTTCTTAGGTAGAAAAAATACAAAAATTCTGCTTTTTAACAGCCATACAAACTCAATAGTTAACCCGATGCAGTTAACTATTATTGGTGTGACAACGATCAGTTTTAGCCTAAGAAAAGATAAAA
>JBFRWE010000002.1:0-4067 GCA_051439345.1 Xenococcaceae cyanobacterium | reverse complement strand
AAAGACGAAGAAGGAAATAGTCTCAGTTTAGAAGAATTAAAAGACCAGGTATTACTGTTATTGTTTGCTGGACACGAAACTTTAACTTCAGCGATCGCTTCTTTTTGTCTGCTCACTGCCCAACATCCAGATGTATTGCAACGTCTACGAGAAGAACAAAAGCAATTAAATCTTTCTGATTCTCTAACTCTAGAAGATCTTAAACAGATGACTTACTTAGAACAAGTTATCAAAGAAGTTATGCGGATTATTCCTGCTGTGGGTGGTGGTTTTCGAGAAGTAATTGAAAGCTTTGAGTTTGGAGGATATTCTATTCCTCAAGGGTGGACTGTTCAGTATCAGATTGCCCAAACTCACAAAGATAGTGATATTTATTCAGAGTGCGATCGCTTCGATCCCGATCGCTTTTCTCCTGAAAGGGCAGAAGATAAACAACAAAGTTTTGGTTATATTCCCTTTGGTGGCGGTTTAAGGGAGTGTTTAGGTAAAGAATTTGCTCGTCTAGAGATGCGTATTTTTGCCTCAATGTTACTACGGAAATATGAGTGGGAATTATTACCCAATCAAGATTTAGAGTTAGTTACTGTTCCTACTCCTCATCCCCGTGATGGACTGAAGATTAATTTTAGGAGTTTAGGAGTTCACTAGTTGATTAAGGGTGAAGGGCGAATAGCCCTTACAAAAGTTGCTGAAGTCTTCTAGCAAGCTAAAAACTAAGAGTTTCGATCAATTTATATGCAAATAGTTAGCTTCTGCTTCTAATTGCCTAACTAATTTTTCATTTCTTTGATTTCTAGCCATTTCTAGGCGATGTTCTAGACTTTTGCGTAGACTTTCACGATAAGTGGAAGCTGCTTTTTTTAAGATTTCCTGACGATTTTTGCTCATAATGAACTTTTTTATTTTAATTTATATTGTATTTTAGAGTTCTTTCTTTAAGGATAGCATTTTTGTCATGACAAATTTACTTACCCAGTAGCAATAAATATTACATTAAGTAACGTAATGACTAGAGAAAAAATACTTACTCTAATGACTGATTTCGGATTACAGGATGTTTATGTTGGCGTAATGAAAGGCGCGATCGCTTCAATTAATCCAGATATCCATGTCATCGATCTAACTCATCAAATACCTGCTCAAAATATTGCTGCTGCTAGATTTTGCTTGCTCAATGCCTATACTTATTTTCCCCAAGATACAGTTCATGTAGCTGTAGTCGATCCTGGAGTGGGGAGTAAAAGAAGAGGAGTTGCGATCCAATACGATCGAGGTTGGTTGGTAGGGGCGGATAATGGCTTATTTAGTGGAATTTTAGCTCAATCTCCCGCTATTGCTGCTGTAGAATTAACTAACTCTGATTATTGGCGAATGCCTAACCCTAGCAATACTTTTCATGGTCGTGATATTTTTGCCCCTGTGGGAGCGCATTTAGCTAGTGGGATTGCTTTAGCAGAATTAGGAAAGGCGATCGATCCTGATAGTCTGATTCAACTGCCCTTGCCAAAATTGGAGATCGGCACAACCAAAATTATTGGTTGTATTCAATATATAGATCATTTTGGTAACTTAGTTACTAATATTCCTGCTAATTTGGTTGACGATCGATCTTGTTCCGTAATAGTCCAAGAGCAAGAAATTAGCTGCGATAAAACTTATAGTGATGTAGAAATAGGAGAAGTCGTTGCTTTAGTTGGCAGTCACAACTGGATAGAAATTGCCGTTAGAAATGGTAGTGCCAAAGAAAAATTGCAGTTAGATTGGGGAGAGCTGGTAATAGTCAGTTGTAGGGGCGGTTCGCGAACCGCCCCTACAGAGATCAAAATAAACAAGCTACATTAGGATAAAGATATTGAGAGCCTTTGAGAGACGATGCTGGAAAAATCACAAATCATCAGCGATCGCTACCAACTCAGAGAAAAATTAGGTCGTAACGCGGGAAGACAAACTTGGCTAGCAACAGACTTAAATTCAGCCAAGAAAGAACAAGTCGTAGTTAAGTTATTGGCTTTTGGTGGTGACGTACAGTGGGAAGACTTGAAGCTATTTGAGCGAGAAGCCCAGATTCTTAAACAACTCAATCATCCTCGTATTCCTAAATATAAAGACTACTTTTCGATCGACGATCGTACTCTGTGGTTTGGTTTAGTACAACAGTATATTCCAGGGTTGTCTCTCAAACAACTACTCGATCGAGGAAAAAGATTTACCGAAGCAGATATCGAAAATATTGCTCAAGAAATATTAGAGATTTTACTTTATCTTCATGGACTAAATCCCCCTCTTTTACATCGAGATATTAAACCTAGTAATTTGATTTGGGGAGAAGACAAGCAAATCTATTTGGTTGATTTTGGGGCAGTCCAAGACCGTGCTGCTACAGAAGGTGCTACTTTTACTGTAGTGGGAACTTATGGCTATGCACCGATGGAGCAATTTGGTGGTAGAGCCGTCCCCGCTTCAGATTTATATGCTTTGGGAGCTACCTTAATTCATTTATTAACTCGCACTGCACCTGCGGATTTACCAAATCGTGACTTAACTATTCAGTTTCGCGAGCGACTTTCTTTGAATTCTGGATTAGCTAACTGGTTGGAAAAAATGACCACACCAGCATTAGAAAAACGCTATTCTAGTGTGCAACAGGCTCTAGATGCTTTAAAAAACAAAGATAAGCTAGATGGTTTGAATTTTGCTCTCCATAAGTTGAACTTACAAGGACAGATTAATAACATAATTAATAGACCAATTAATACTAAAATCAAAATCTTTCGCTATCATAAATTTATAGAAATTATGATTCCCAGACCAAGAATCAATAGCCTAAATCAACTTTTTAATTTAGGTTCTATAGTTTTAGGGATGGGTTTTCTAACAATAACATTATTACTAGCACCGATATTATTACTAGCACCGATTAGTCCTTGGTTTGTTGTCTGGTTTTTTATATTCTTACTAATAGTTTGTAATTCAAAAATACACAATGGAAATATTAAACAAATTTTCACTTCGACAAAAATTAAAATAAATCATGACAATTTTTTTATAGCCACTAATTTATTGGGTATAAAGAATTTACAAACTGGAGCAACAGAAAATATACAAGATGTTTCTGTCAACTATAGTGCTAATCATAGTCAACAAAAAAGAATGACAACAGAAGCAATAATTATTAATACAAAACTAAGACATCAAAATCAATTCAAAAGATACTTATTTGGGCAAGGATTAACCGAAGAAGAACTTATTTGGATAGCTAATGAAATTCGCAGTTGGTTAGCTTCGAGTGATTAAGTTGGGAATTAGCAAAATCAAAAATATAGTCTAAAGCGGTTTTTGATTGGGTACACCAACTAAACGAGGAAACTTAGGTGATGTAGGTGCATATTTCCGAAGATAAATGCAATGGCGAATACTATGACTAATGGGTGTGTATAGTGTTTGAATGAATTCGAGCTTACTACCTAATTGTTCTGCAACTAATTCTAAGTGTGCAGTATCTTCTTGACTCCAATGTCCTCGATAGAGAACGACTAATCCACCCTTTTTAACTAAAGGGACTGCATATTCAGCACAGACAGAAGCTTTTCCTACAGCCCTAATGAGAGCTAAATCATAACTTTCTCGATAATGATCTGCTTGTCCGATGGTTTCTGCTCTACCCACCAAAGTTTTAACATTGTGAGTAGACAAATGATGTAATAAATTATCTAAAAAAGCAATTTTCTTGTGAGTAGAGTCTAGCAGAGTAATTGTCCATTGGGGAAAAGCGATCGCCATAGGTAAGCCAGGAAAACCTCCTCCTGTACCAATATCGATCACTTGAAGAGATTGTTTAAGAGCGATTTCCCCTATCCCAATCATTCCTGTTAAAGAATCCCACAAATGCTTTTCCCAAAAATCTAGAGGAGAAGTAATACGGGTCAAATTCAGTTGACGATTGCCTAATAAAATCTGTTGATAAAGCTCTTGAAACTGCTGTTGTTGCTGCTCACTTGGTTGCCAAGATAAGGTATCCTCCCATATTTCTGTCATTAATGGCAGTCGATCGTCAATTTCATTCATTA
>JBFRWE010000001.1:0-3170 GCA_051439345.1 Xenococcaceae cyanobacterium | reverse complement strand
TAGCAGTTTTTATCTGAACCAATACCGTGTTCTCCTGATAAACTTCCTCCTGCTTTAACGCAGAGTTTAAGGATCTCACCGCCCACTTCCTCTACTGTTTCAAATGCCCCTTCGACTGCATTATCGTAAAGAATAAGAGGATGAAGATTACCATCACCAGCGTGAAAAACATTAGCAATTTTGTAGCCATATTTTTCACTGAGGGCATTTATGTCTTTAAGCACATTAACCAATTGAGTGCGAGGAATAACCCCATCTTGAACAAAGTAATTAGGACTAATATGTCCTGCTGCTGCAAAAGCTGCTTTTCTTCCTTTCCAGAATTTGAGGCGAGTTTCAGGATCGTTGGCAGAAGTTATATTACGAGAATTTTTCTGTTGACATATTTGGGCTACTCTCTTTTTGTTTTCGTCTACCTCTACTTGCAAACCATCCAATTCTACTAACAGTACAGCCTCGGCATCGCGGGGATAACAGCCAGTAGCTACTACATCTTCTACGGCATTAATACTCAGGTTATCCATAATTTCCATACCTGCGGGAATAATACCTGCACTGATAATATCGGCTACTGCTGCACCAGCATCTTCGAGCGAAGCAAAATCAGCTAAGACAACACAGATTGATTCAGTACGTTTGAGGATACGGAGCGTAATTTCTGTAGCTATCCCTAGTGTTCCTTCTGAACCCACAAATACGCCAGTGAGATCGTAACCAGGCATTTCCCTAATCGCTCCACCTACATCCACAATAGAACCATCAGGAATAACTAACTTTAAACCCAGAACATGATTAGTAGTAACACCATATTTCAGACAATGAACACCACCAGAGTTTTCGGCTACATTACCACCAATAGAACAAATAATTTGACTAGAAGGATCGGGTGCATAATAAAAACCAGCCCCACTGACCGCTTGAGTTACCCAGTTATTGATTATTCCTGGTTGTACGGTAATAGAATGATTCTCTAAATCAATATTTAAGACTTGTTTCATCCTGGCAGTGACAATTAGCACACAATCTTCTATGGGTAAAGCACCACCAGATAAACCAGTCCCTGCACCTCTAGCTACCCAAGGAATATCGTTATCATGGCAAATTTTGACAGCAGCAGCCACCTGTTCGGTAGTGCGAGGGAGAACAACTAAAGCAGGGCGTTGACGATAGCTAGCTAAACCATCACATTCATAAGTAAGTAACTCTTCTTTGCGGCGAACTACACCATCTTTGCCTACTATGGCTTCAAATTGCTTGATAAGAGGCTGCCATTTATCTGTTTTTTTTTGGAGGAGATTATTAAAGAGCATAATGCTAAACTACAACCTGGTAAATGATCAAAGAGCTATTAGTTTTAATCTGGGTAGCTGGACATAATTAAATATAAAATAGAAACGTTTTATTTTTCCCTCTGCCTCCTCTGCTCCCTTTGCTTTCCTCTGTTTTATACTTAATTTCTCCTACTTACTTATCGGTTAACCAACAACCGAAACTACTACCCGATCTCTGACAGCTTAAAGATAAATAACTATAAATTCTTAACAATTTTTGACAACACAATCTTTTAAAGCTAGTAGACTGTTAAGGACAAAGATTATTTATCTTAATTATTTTCAGTCTAGCTCGTTTTTAGAGTGGGATTTTGGTATATGCAAAACTGTGGAACAACGTTAAACATCAATCAAAAGCCGGTTCTTCCTTTCACTAGTCAACCCTCTTTGAGGAAGCTAAAAGAAATTTCTTCTCTGCCGATTGGTACCAAAGTCAAATCATTTCAAATTAAGAAAACTGGCTCTTCAACCCCAATCAAACCAGAAAATTCGGGAGCAATGGTTAAATTACCCAATTTTTCTCCAGCAAAACCACTTATTCTGGATATTTTTACTAATCGAGTCATTGCTAAATCTCTCAGTTTTTATGCACACAATAATACTTATCCAGAGAGAGAGATTCTCAAAGCCAATAAAGTTACTTCTTCAGCCCAAAGATTTTGGTGGAATTGCCTATTATTTATAGGCAGTATCGTACTTTTGTTTCCGTGGTTATTGCAGACATCATCCCAAGCTCGTAACCTCTTAGAAAGAGCCAAAATCTACATTGAATTAGACTCTCAACAGGCTGTCACTATGCCCAATAGTGGTAGATATTATCTACAAAGAAACCAAGCTTCTCTATTTAACAAGGCAATAGCGCAAGCTAGAACAATTGAACCTAATTCGCCTTTTTATGAAGATGCCAAAGCTGATATTCTGCGCTGGAGTGAAGTAATCTTCGATATAGCGCAAGGGAGAGCTAGTCAAGGAGATTTTGCTGGCGCGATCGCTGCAGCAGAACTTGTTCCTCAAGATGTAAGTTCTGTCGGTCTTATTGCTCAACAAGCACAAAAATCGATCGAGTATTGGCAACTAAGAGCTAATCAACAAAGCATAGATCGAACTTCTCTCAAAGAAGCCAAAAACATGATTAATCCTGCTCAAGCTTCTTCTTATAGTCGAGCGATCGGCATTTTACGTCAGGTATCTCCAGGAGGAGCAGAGTATCAAGAAGCTCAAACCTTAATCAGGAAGTGGAGTAAGCAAATATATATGATTGCTAATTATCGTGCTTCTAGAGGATATTTTGAACAAGCAATTAAAGCAGCAGATTTAGTACCAAAAGATTCTCCCTATTATCAGGGAGCAAAAAATGCCATGATTCAATGGAGGAAGTCTCTGCCAGCTAATCATTCTTGGTAAAACTAAGCTTAGACGCATTTAAACTGCATTCTTCAATTCTGGTCAAGGCAATAGGCAAGAGGGAATAGGCAACAGAGAGTAGGCAACTAAGGTGAGTCCAAGCTTATGAAAGACGGAGGGATAAGTATCTAAGCATCATTATTTACCCATTTTCTCTTCCCTATTCCCTGTTCCCTGTTCCCTGTTCCCTGTTCCCTGTTCCCGATCTTAACCATGTAATCAATTTTGCACTACTACTTAAGTTAGTTATTGTTTAAATCTATGATAGTGAGTCAAAAGGTTAGTAAAGAGGTAATCCCTGCTGCGGGGTTTGGTACTCGTTTATTTCCTGCTACCAAAGTGGTTAAAAAGGAATTGTTTCCCATTGTCGATCGCGATGGTAGAACTAAGCCTATCATTATGGCTATTGTAGAAGAAGCAGTCAAGGCAGGAATT